>JALOLN010000024.1 GCA_025455945.1 Actinomycetes bacterium | reverse complement strand
TCGTGCCGTCGTACCTGCCGATGGCCCACATCGCCGAGCGGATGGTGTCGCACTACGCCTGGCTGTACGAGGGCATCGAGGTCGTCTGCGTGCCCGACCTGACCCAGCTCGCGCCGACGCTGGTCGAGGTGCGCCCGCATCGGATGTTCGGCCCGCCGCGCGTCTGGGAGAAGCTGCAGGCCGGGATCATGGCCGCGGTCGCCGCCGCGGGCGAGGAGAAGGCCGCCCAGTTCCAGGGGGCGCTGGAGGTGGGCCGGCAGGTCGACGTGCTGCGGCGCGCGGGCCAGGAGGTCCCGGAGCAGCTCGCCCAGATGCACGCCGCGATCGAGACGATGGCCTTCCTGCCGCTGCGGCAGCGGGTCGGGCTGGACCGCATGGAGATCGCCTTCTCCGGTGCGGCCCCGCTGCCGGTGGAGGTCGCGACGTTCTTCCGCTCGATCGGGGTGCCGTTCTCCGAGGTCTACGGGATGAGCGAGAACACCGGCGGCATGACCTGGTCGCCGTTCGAGGCGATCCCCGGGCGGGTCGGCAGGCCGTGGCCCGGGTCCCAGGTGCGGCTGGCCGAGGACGGCGAGGTGCTCTGCCGGGGCGGCATCGTCAGCCGCGGGTACTTCAAGGACCCCCAGCGCACCGCCGAGACGTTCGACGCTGACGGCTGGCTGCACACCGGGGACATCGGGGAGTTCGACGAGTCCGGGCAGCTGCGCATCGTCGACCGCAAGAAGGAGCTCATCATCACCGCGGGCGGCAAGAACATCTCGCCGGCGAACCTCGAGGCCCGGCTGAAGTCGGCACCGCTCGTCGCGCAGGCAGCGGTGATCGGGGACAACCAGCCGTACCTCGTCGCGCTGCTCGTCCTGGACCCCGAGGTCGCCCCGGCGTGGGCCGCCGCCCGGGGGATCACCGGCAAGTCGCTGGCCGAGCTGGCCCTCGACCCCGTCGTCCGCGCCGAGGTGGACCGCTCGGTCGAGGAGGCCAACGGGCACTTCAGCCACGCCGAGCAGGTCAAGAAGTGGGCCGTCCTCGGGGAGGAGTGGCTGCCGGACTCCCCGCAGCTCACGGCGACCATGAAGCTGAAGCGGCGCGGCGTGCTGGCCACCTACGGCGACGTCATCGAGTCCCTGTACGCCTGAGCGGGCGCGGAGCCGGACCTCCGGGGGCCGGCCGGGCACCCGGGATGTACCGTCCCACTCCATGAGTGCTGTCCCTGCCTCCGTGGTCGACCGGACCGACACCTGGTGCGTCATCGGCGCGGGCGCGCACGGCCTGCCCGCGGTGAAGGCGCTGCTCGAGCGTGGCATCCCCGTCCAGGGCTACGAGCGCGAGTCCGACGTCGGCGGCAACTGGAACGCCGACGCCGCCAGCAGCCGGGTGTACTCCAGCACGCACCTGATCTCGAGCAAGCCGTTCACCAGCTACCCCGACTTCCCGATGCCCGACGAGTACCCCGACTACCCGCACCACCGGCTGGTCCTGGAGTACTTCCGCCGCTACGCCGACCACTTCGGCCTGCGTCCGCACATCGCGTTCGGCACCGAGGTGGAGTCGGTCGAGCCGGTCGGCGCCGGCGCCGCCTGGGACGTCACCGTCCGCGACGCCGCCGGCGGCCGGGCCACGAGCCGGTTCGCCGGCGTGGTGGTGGCCAACGGGCACAACTGGAACCCGAAGGTCCCGGAGTACCCGGGGCAGTCCTCGTTCGCCGGGCAGATCCTGCACTCCGCCTCGTACAAGGGCCCCGAGGTGCTGCGCGGCCGGCGGGTGCTCGTCGTGGGTGCCGGGAACACCGGCTGCGACCTCGCCGTGGAGTCGGCCCAGCAGGCGGCGGCCACCTGGCACTCGACCCGCCGCGGGTACTACTACAACCCGAAGTACGTCAACGGCCGCCCGTCCGACCAGATCGCGGACACCCTCCTCATGCTCCGGGTGCCGCTGGCCCTGCGCCGGCTGGGGTTCGGGCTCACCCAGCGGCTGGTCGTCGGCGACTACGCCAAGATCGGGCTGCGTCGGCCGGACCACAAGTTCTTCGAGACCCATCCGGTGGTGAACAGCCTGCTCGCCTACTACGTCGGCCAGGGCGACATCACCCCGAAGCCGGACATCGACCGCTTCGATGGCACCGGCGTGGTGTTCAGCGACGGCAGCCGGGTCGAGGTGGACGTCGTCCTGTTCTGCACCGGCTACCTCGTCCGGTTCGACTTCCTCGACGCGCACGCCCACCTCAACTGGAGAGATACCCACCCGCACCTGTACCTGCACGTGTTCACCCCGCAGCACGACAACCTCTTCGTCAGCGGCCTCATCCAGCCGGACAGCGGGCAGTGGTGCCTGGCGCACTGGCAGGGGGTGCTCATCGCCTCCTACGTCGAGGCGCGCCGCGACCGCCCCGAGGCCGCGGCCCGGTTCCGGGAGCAGGTGGCCGTGCACGCCGACGAGCGGTTCACCGGCGGGACGACGTACGCCGAGTCCAGCCGGCACTACTACGAGATCGCGCACCAGGAGTACCTCGAGCACGTCGAGCAGGCCATCAACCAGCTCGAGGGCAGCGTGCCCGTGGGGTCCCGGTGAGCGCCCGGACGGCGGGCCGGCCGCCACGGACCCGGGTGCTGCGTCGGATGGACTGGGCGCTGCCGCCCCAGCCGGTGCACCGCGAGGTGCTCTCGGCGCTGCCGGTGGCCGACTCCGGCCGCCCCCCGCTGCTGTTCGTCCACGGCATGGCCCACGGGGCGTGGTGCTTCGGCGAGCACTGGCTGCCCGCCGCGGCCGAGCGGGGCTACCCCGCCCACGCGGTGTCGCTGCGCGGGCACGGCGGCTCGGGCGGGGCGAAGCGGCTCGGCCGCACGATGATCCGAGACTACGTGCACGACGTCCTGCAGACGGCGGTGTCACTGCCGGAGCCGCCGGTGCTTGTCGGGCACTCGATGGGCGGGATCGTCGTGCAGCTCGTGCTCGAGCGCTACCCGGCACCGGCCGCCGTCCTGCTGGCCCCCGCCCCGCTGCACTCCGGGCTGCGGGCGCTGGGCGCCATCGCGAAGGACCGGCCCACGCACGCGCTGCGGGCCATAGTCGGCGGCAGCCTGCCGATGACCGAGGCGCTGTTCGAGGGCCTCGACCCGGCGACTGCCCGGCGGTACTCGGACCGCTGTGGCCGGGAGTCTCCGCTGGCGCAGTACGACGTGGTGCTGACCTCGCGCCGGCTCGGCCCGGTGCGTGCCCCGGTGCTCGTCGTCGGGACGCCGGACGACCGGTACGTGCCGCTGGCCGACGTCCGCCGGACGGCGGCCGCTTTCGGTGGGGTGCCCCTGCTGTTCCCCGGGGTGGGCCACGACCTCATGCTCGACGCCGGCCAGGACCGGGTGCTGGCGGCCGTCCTCGACTGGGTAGACGCCGTGGTGCCGGCGCACCAGCTGCGGTGAGCCCGGCGTGACCGGGAGCCGGTCCCCGGACGACCCGGCCGACGTGGCCTCGGCGGTGGCCGCCTGCCTGGCCGGCTGGGACGCTGGGGACGAGCCAGAGCAGTCCACGCTGCGCGTCGCGGTCCGCGGCACGCTGCGTGCGCTGGCCGTGGCTGCGCCCGGGCGCAGCGTCGAGGTGCGGGTGCCGCCACTGGCTGCCGTGCAGTGCGTCGCGGGGCCGCGGCACACCCGAGGCACCCCGTCGGCCGTCGTCGAGACCGACCCGCGGACCTGGCTGGCCCTCGCGACGGGGCGGGACACCTGGCCGGACGCCGTGGCCGAGGGGCGGGTGCGCGCCAGCGGCCAGCGGGCCGACCTGCGGGCGTACCTGCCGCTGCTCGGGTGACGCCGTCGTCCGGTCCGGTGGCCCCCGTGGCAGGCTGCAGCGGACCGCCCTCACACCGGAAGGACCTCATGGTGCGCTCTCGGCTCCGCCTGGCCGCCCTCGCGGCGGCGCTGGCACTGGCGGCCTCGGCCTGCACCGGCACCTCGGACGAGACCGCCGCCAGCCGCTCCCAGCCCCCGACGGCGTCCGCCGTGAAGACGCTCGGCGCGGGTGAGGGCGCGCTGCAGGTGCTGACGCTCCCCGGCTACGTCGAGGACGGGACCTCCGACCCGGACGTCGACTGGGTCACCCCGTTCGAGGAGCAGACCGGCTGCACGGTTCGGGTGCAGGTCGCGTCGTCGGCCGAGGACGTGGCGGCCCGGATCGGCACCGGTGCGTTCGACGTGGTGTCCGTGGGCGGGTGGAGCTCCCGGGACCTGATCTTCACCGGGAAGGTCCAGCCGCTCAACCCCGACCTGCTCTCCAGCTACGCCGACGTCTACCCGTTCCAGAAGGGACGCCCGTGGAACGCCGTCGACGGCGTGGTCTACGGCCTGCCGCAGGGCTGGGGCGCCGCCCTGCTGGCCTGGCGGACCGACGTCGTCACGCCGGCGCCCAGCTCGTGGGCGGTCATCTGGGGTGACAGCCTCCGCTACCGGGGCCGGCTCGCGGTGCCCGATGTGCCGGCGCACCTGGCGGACGCCGCGCTGCACCTGATGGAGACCCGGCCCGAGCTGGGGATCGAGCACCCGTTCGCGCTGGACCGCGAGCAGTTCGACGCAGCGCTGGCCCTGGCCACCGCGCAGCGGGGGTCGGTCGGCGACTACTGGACCACCGAGGCCGAGAGCGGGCAGGCCCTGCAGTCGGGCCGGTCCGTGGTGGGAGTGGCCAGCCAGCAGACGGTCACCGGGCTCGCGGCCGGCCGCGTGCCGGTGCAGGGAGTGCTGCCGCCGGAGGGCTCGACGGGCTGGGCGACCTCGTGGCTGGTCGACGCCCGGGCCGCCCACCCCAACTGCGCCTACCGGTGGCTGAACTGGGTCTCGACGCCCGAGGTGCAGGTGGAGGCGTCGGCGTGGGTCGGCGAGGCACCCGCGAACGCCAAGGCCTGCCGGCTGCCCGCCGGTCGCGCGACCTGCTCCCTCTACCACGCCGACGACCCCGAGTACTTCGAGCGGATCTGGTTCGGGGTCAGCCCGCAGGCGGACTGCCTCGACGGCCGCACCGACGTGGCCTGCGTCGCGGCCGCCGAGTGGTCGGCCGCGTGGCGGGCGCTGCGCGCGGGGTGAGGTCCGGGATCCGGCACCGGTCAACCCGCGCCGGTCGGTGGCCGATGTCCTGACTGTGCGGCTCGTGGTGCTGTTGTCCCTGGCCGTCGGGTTCGCCTGGGTCCTGGCGCATCAGGTGCTCGGCGGCCGGCACCGCGCCGCCCTCGTCGCCCTCGCCGTCCCGGCGCTGGCGCTCGGCTGGCAGGAGGGCTCGGACTGGCTGCTGCGGGCGCAGTACTCCGCGGCGGTGTCGGAGCAGGTCGGGCGTCCGGTCCGGGTGGACTGCCAGCGCCTCACCGGCGCCTGGGTCGACCCCACCGCCGAGCTCGGCTTCGTCCGCTTCGGCCCCGACGGCACCCCGGACGACGTGGCCCGGCTGGAGTACGACGCCTGCCGGCGGCTGAACGCCTGGATGCGCTCCGACCGGCAGGACCCGCCGCTGGAGCAGGTGGTCGCCGTGCACGTCCTGGCCCACGAGGCCGAGCACCTCGCGGGGGAGCTGAACGAGGGCGTCGCGGAGTGCCGGTCGCTGCAGCGCACCGCGGCCCTGGCGGAGCGGCTCGGGGCGAGCCGGGACCAGGCCCAGGAGCTCGCCGTCACCTACGTCCGGCAGGTCTACCCCTCGATGCCCGAGGCCTACCGCAGCCCGGCCTGCCACCCGGGTGGGTCCCTGGACCTCGCGCCCGACGATCCGGCCTGGCCGTGACCGTCTGGCCGGCCCGTAGACTGACCGGGTGGCGCGCGGCGACGGCAGGCTGAACCACCACCTGCTCCCCGGCGACAACGGCCCGCAGGACGCCTGCGGGGTGTTCGGCGTGTGGGCCCCCGGCGAGGAGGTCGCCAAGCTCACCTACTTCGGGCTGTACGCGCTGCAGCACCGGGGCCAGGAGTCGGCCGGCATCGCGGTGAGCGACGGCCACCAGATCGTCGTGTACAAGGACATGGGCCTAGTCGCCCAGGTGTTCGACGAGAGCCACCTCAACGCCCTGCAGGGGCACCTGGCCGTCGGCCACACGCGCTACTCCACCACCGGGTCGAGCGTGTGGGAGAACGCCCAGCCCACCTTCCGGGCGACCGCGACCGGCTCGATCGCGCTGGGGCACAACGGCAATCTCATCAACACCGGTGACCTGGCCCGGATGGTCGAGGACCTCCGCGACGAGCGCGGCGAGCTGATGCTCGGCGGGCTCCCCATCCGGTCGACGTCCGACACGGACCTGCTCACGACGCTGCTCGCGTCCCACCCGGACCGCACCCTCGAGGCGTCGGCCCTGGAGATCCTGCCGCAGTGCCGGGGCGCCTTCTCGCTGGTCTTCATGGACGAGGGGACGCTCTACGCCGCCCGCGACCCGCAGGGCATCCGGCCGCTCGTGCTCGGCCGGCTGGAGCGGGGCTGGGTGGTGGCGTCGGAGACCGCCGCCTTGGACATCGTCGGGGCGTCGTACGTGCGTGAGGTGGAGCCGGGGGAGCTGCTCGCCGTCGACGAGCACGGCCTGCGCAGCCTGCGCTTCGCCCCGGCCGCGCCCAAGGGCTGCATCTTCGAGTACGTCTACCTGGCCCGGCCGGACACGACGATCGCCGGCCGGGGCGTGCACGCCACGAGGGTCGAGGTGGGCCGCCGGCTGGCCCTGGAGTCACCGGTGGCGGCCGACCTGGTCATCCCGGTGCCGGAGTCGGGGACGCCGGCCGCCATCGGCTACTCGCAGCAGTCGGGCATCCCCTACGGCAAGGGGCTGGTGAAGAACGCCTACGTCGGCCGGACGTTCATCCAGCCGTCGCAGACGATCCGCCAGCTCGGCATCCGGCTCAAGCTCAACCCGCTGCGTGACGTCATCCAGGGCAAGCGGCTCGTCGTCGTCGACGACTCGATCGTCCGCGGCAACACCCAGCGTGCCCTGGTCCGGATGCTGCGCGAGGCAGGGGCGGCCGAGATCCACGTGCGCATCTCCTCGCCCCCGGTGAAGTGGCCGTGCTTCTACGGCATCGACTTCGCCTCACCCGCGGAGCTGGTGGCCAACGGGCTCAGCGTCGACGAGATCCGGCAGTCGATCGGCGCCGACTCCCTCGCCTACATCTCCCTCGAGCAGCTCGTCGAGGCGACCACGCTGCCCGCCGACCGGCTGTGCCGGGCCTGCTTCGACGGCATCTACCCCGTCCCGCTGCCGGACGTGCAGTTCCTGGGCAAGCACCTGCTCGAGGACGTCGAGCGCGGCGGGGTCGACCGCACGGTCTCCCCGGTCGCCGGCGGCGCCGCCGACGCCCTGCTCCGCCCCTGACCCGGCAGCCCGGTCAGGGGCGCATCGTGTAGCGGCCGTCCCAGGCCATCACCTCGGCGTAGACCCGCGCGTACCGGCCGGCGTCGTGCACGGGGCGCCGGACGAGCTGCTGGGCCAGGTGCTGCTGCGCGTCGGTCGCGGACGCCTTGCCGTGCAGTTCCACGGCGTACGCGGCGGCGTCCCGGACGAAGACGTCGAAGACCTGGTCGATGAGGTCGTCGTCGGCCCCGGCGAGCGCCGCCTCCTCGAGCACGAGCTGGGCGTAGACGACCAGGGTGAACAGCTGGCCGAAGGTCATCAGCAGGTCGAGGTCGCGGCGCTGCTGCTCGTCCGGCGCGGCCTTGACGACCAGGTCGCGGAACGTGGCGACCTGCTCGGTGAACACGGCGACGTTCGGCAGGTGGGCGTAGCGGGCGAACGCCGGGGCGTGGTCGTGGAACCGGATGGCGCCGAGGCCGCGGGCCGGCCCCTGCCGGAACAGGAACGCGTCGTCGCCGGCGTCGAGCCGCTGCGGCACCTCGGGGTAGTCGGCCTGGTCGAAGAAGTAGCCGCCGAGGAACTTCAGCACCAGCGCGAGGTTGACGTGCACCGTGCCCTCGAGCTTGGGCAGCGCGCGGATGTCTCGGGCCGCGGCCGAGAAGTAGGTGTCCTTCTCGAACCCCCGCGCGGCGATCACCTCCCACAGCAGGTCGATCACCCGCTCGCCCTCGCTGGTCACCTTCATCTTGGTGATCGGGTTGTACAGCAGGTAGCGACGGTCCTCCGGGGAGGCGGTGCGCAGGTAGTCGGTCGCCCGGCGGGCGAACAGCTTCATCGCGGCCAGCCGCACGTAGGCGTCGGTGAGCATCCGCTGGACGTGGGGGAAGTCGGTGACCGTCGCCCCGTACAGGTGCCGGTGGGCGGCGTGCGCCAGCGCCTCGTGGAAGGCGTGCTCGCAGATGCCGATCGAGGCCCAGCCCAGGTTGAACTTGCCGACGTTGACCGTGTTGAGCGCGGCGTCCATCGCCGCCGACCCGCGGTGCAGGATGTCGGCCTCGGTCACCGGGTAGTCGGCGAGGTCGAACTCGGCGACGTACATCTGGCTGGCGACGACGTTCTGCACCAGCTCGTAGTCGGGGTGGTTGGGCTCGACGAGGAAGAACACGTACTCGTCGGTGTCGGCGAAGCGCCCGAAGACCGACAGCAGCCCGGCCACGTTTCCGTTGCCGATGTAGTACTTGCTGCCGTTGGCCCGCCAGCCGCCCGCGCCGTCGGGTGTGAGCACCATGTCGGTGGCGTAGACGTCGGCGCCGTGGGCCCGCTCCGAGAGCCCGAACCCGAACACGGCTCCCTTCTGCAGCAGCTCGGCGGCTCGCTGCCTGGCCGCGGCGTTGTCGCTCATCCAGATCGGGCCGAGCCCGAGCACGCTGACCTGCCAGGCGTACCAGTGGGCGAGGCTGTAGAAGGCCAGCACCTCGTTGAGCTCCACGATCCGGGTGGTGTCCCAGCGCGCCGTCGGGGCGCCCTCGCCCGCGGGGGTGGCGAAGTCGGCGAAGACCGACTCCCGGCGGATCATGTCCAGGAACTCGGGGTACCAGCGGTCGTTGTGGTCGTCGTCCTTGAGCCGGGCCAGCCCCCGGGACTCGAAGAACTCGATGACCGCCCGCAGCTGCTGTCGGCTGCGCTCGTCCAGGTGCTGCGGGTCGTAGGTGGTCGGGTCGAGCAGCACGGCTGCCTCCAAGGGTGCCGATGACGCGCTGATGCCGAGGTGTCCAGCATGGCAGGCCGCCGCCCGGGACCGCTCCCGCGGGCTACCCTCTCCTCGTGACCGAGCCGGCCAGCTACGCCGCTGCAGGTGTCGACATCGAGGCGGGCGACCGGGCGGTCGCGCTGATGCGCGCAGCCGTGGCGCAGGCGTCCCGGCCGGAGGTGCTGGGCGGGCTGGGGGGCTTCGCCGGGCTCTTCGACGCCAGCGCCCTGCGCGGCTACCGGCGCCCGCTGCTCGCCACCGCCACGGACGGCGTGGGGACCAAGGTGGTCGTGGCCCAGCGGATGGACGTCCACGACACCATCGGCATCGACCTAGTGGCCATGGTCCTGGACGACATCGTCGTCTGCGGGGCGGAGCCGTGGTTCATGACCGACTACGTCGCGACGGGCCGGGTCGTGCCCGAACGCGTGGCCGCCATCGTCAGTGGCATCGCGGAGGGCTGCCGGCAGGCCGGTGCCGCGCTGGTCGGCGGGGAGACCGCCGAGCACCCGGGCCTGCTCGGCCCCGACGAGTACGACGTGGCCGGCGCCGGCACGGGGGTGGTGGAGGCCGACGAGCTGCTCGGTCCGGCGCGGGTCGAGGTCGGGGACGTCGTCGTCGCCATGGCGTCGTCGGGGCTGCACGCCAACGGCTACTCGCTGGCCCGGCACGTCCTCTTCGAGCGGGCCGGCTGGGACGTCGACCGCGAGGTCCCCGAGCTGGGCCGCACCCTGGGGGAGGAGCTGCTGGAGCCGACCCGGATCTACGCGCAGGACTGCCTGGACGTCGTCCGGGCGTCCCGGCGGCAGGTGCACGCCCTGGCACACGTCACCGGTGGGGGGCTCGCGGCGAACCTGGCCCGGGTGGTGCCCCCGCACGTCGACGTCCGGCTCGACCGGTCCACCTGGACCCCGCCGCCGGTCTTCCGGCTGATCGGCGACCTCGGCCGGGTGGCGCAGGGCGAGATGGAGCGCACCTTCAACATGGGCGTCGGCATGGTCGCCGTGGTGGGCGCGGACGGCGCGGACGGCGCGCTGCGCGTGCTCGGCGACCGGGGGGTCCCGGCCTGGATCGTCGGTGAGGTGACCGCCGGATCGGGACAGGTCGCCCTCGAGGGGACCTACCGGGGCTGACCCTCGTCCCCCTCGACGTCGTCGTCCTCGTCGGCGTACTTGGCGATGAGGTCCTCGAGGTCGTCGTCGGGCTCGTCGACGGCCGTGCTCGGCGCCGGCGGCCGGGTGGGCGCGCCGACCAGCTCGGCACGCAGGCGCTCGAGGTCGGTCCCGCCGCTGTTGTACTTCAGCTCGCGGGCGACCTTCGTCTGCTTGGCCTTGGCCCGGCCGCGCCCCATGGCTCGACCCCCTCATGCGGGGCATCGCGCCCCAGTCGGCGTCACGTGCGAGTGCAGGACGGTGGGCACCTGCCGGGGGCCACCGACCCGCGTCGTCCTCCTACGGTACCTGGTTCTCGGCGTCCAGGGGGACTGTGCGCGACTCGCTTCCGACCGCGGCGAGCCCCGGGTAGAGCGTGCCGGCCCACGGCCCGGCGGCCATCCGGGCCTCGGCCAGCCGGTCCGCGGCCGCCGCAGGGGTGGCCCCCGCCCGTTCGGCGGCGGCCAGGACGTCGCGGGTCGTCGCGTAGATCCGGTCGGCCTGGGCCGTGGCCCGGG
The DNA here is from genome assembly GCA_025455945.1 of Actinomycetes bacterium. Classification (GTDB taxonomy): domain Bacteria; phylum Actinomycetota; class Actinomycetes; order Prado026; family Prado026; genus Prado026. Next base: position 6,407 of record JALOLN010000024.1, on the reverse strand, counting down.
CCAGGTCGAAGCCGTGCAGCTCGTCGGCCACCTGGATCACCCCGCCGGCGTTGACGAGGTAGTCGGGGGCGTAGAGGACGCCCCGGGCGGCCAGGGCGTCCTCCACGCCGGGGTGCGCCAGCTGGTTGTTGGCACCACCGCAGACCACCGCTGCCGACAGCACCGCCCCCGTGGCGTCGTCGAGCGCCCCGCCGAGCGCACACGGGGAGTAGACGTCGAGGGTTGCTTGCACCAGGGCATCGACGTCGGGCAGGACCTCGACGGTCGGATGGGCGTCGAGGAGGCGGGCGACCGCTGCGGGGTCGACGTCGGTGATGACCACGTGGGCACCCGCGCCGAGGAGGAGGCCGGTGAGGTGGCGCCCCACCTTGCCGACGCCGGCCACGCCGACGCGCCGGCCGGCCAGCGACGGCTCACCCCACAGGTGGGCGGCGCAGGCCCGCATGCCCTGGAACACCCCGCGGGCGGTGAGGACGGCGGAGTCTCCCGCGCCGCCCGCGCCGGGGGAGCGGCCGGTGGCCCAGCGGGTGGTCTCGGCGACGACGTCCATGTCCTCGACGTAGGTGCCCACGTCGCAGGCGGTCACGTACCGCCCGCCGAGGGCCGCCACGAAGCGGCCGTAGGCGCGGAGCAGGTCGGGGGTCTTGTCCCGCGTGGGGTCGCCGATGATCACGGCCTTGCCGCCGCCGTGGTCCAGCCCGGCGAGCGCGTTCTTGTACGACATGGCCCGGGAGAGCCGCAGGACGTCGGCGAGCGCGTCGTCCTCGGAGGGGTAGGGCCGAAAGCGGGTGCCGCCCAGGGCCGGTCCCAGCGAGGTGTCGTGGATCGCGACGTACCCGAGCAGGCCGGTGGTCCGGTCACGGATGCGCACCACCTGCTCGTGGTCGGTCCCGGACAGGCGCTCTTCGACGTGGACGCCGCTCATGGCAGGCAGGCTAGACCGCAGGGCACCGGCGCGGCGGCCACCACCGGGCTAGTCCGGACGGCCCATCCCGGGCATGGCCCGTCCGGGCCATATCGGACAACCGGGACGGAAGGGATGATGGGCCGGTGCCCACCCGTACCCCGGACGCTGAGCCGCTGCTCACGCCGTCGGAGGTCGCCGCGCTGTTCCGGGTCGATCCGAAGACGGTGACGCGCTGGGCGAAGGCGGGCAAGCTGACCTCGATCCGGACGCTCGGGGGGCACCGGCGCTACCGCGAGGCCGAGGTCCGGGCGCTCCTCGAGGGCGTCCCCCAGCAGCGCAGCGAGGCCGCGCCGGAGTAAGCCGGCGCTAGGGTGCGCCGGTCTCGGCGCCCGACTCCGCGGCCCGCAGCCGCGCGCACAGCACCCCGAGCAGGCTCCGGCACGCGGCCGGGTCGTCGAGCACCGGGGCGAAGGTCAGCGCCGAGATGGTGGCGACGCTGGCGCCGCCCGTCCCGGCGCGGACCGTCGCGCTGCGCGGCTGACGGTCGATGAGCGCGATCTCGCCGAACGAGTCGCCGGGGCCGAGCGTCCGGCGGTGCACGCCGTTGACCTCGACGTCGGCAGATCCCGCGACCAGCAGGCAGAAGCTGGCACCCTCGCCACCCTGCTCGGTGATGACGTCGCCGGGGGCGTAGGTGAGGGTCGTCGTCCGGCCGGCCAGGTCCTCACGGGTGGCCTGGGGCAGACCGGCGAACAGGTCGATCTCGGCGAGGCGGCTGGCGATCTGCGACGCGGGCATGGCGGCAGGCTAGACCGCGGCACGGTCCCACCGCCACGACTTGTCGGACGGCCGGCCGGCCGGACGTGGCTCAGTGGTGGCCCTTGGTGACCATCGTCAGCATCTTGCCGTTGAGGACCACGAACCGCCACGCCTGCCGGACGACGTTCCGCCGGGCCCGGAGCTCCTTGTCGCTCGGCAGTGGCGCGTTCGGGAAGGTCGTGAGGTTGCTCATGCCGTGTCCTTCTACGCCTACTCGGGGATCAGGAACCACAGGGGGCGGGCCTTGGCCTTGTACAGGAACAGGTAGTGCAGCATCGCCTTCATCCAGTGCGCGCTGAGGCCGATCTCGCCGAAGGTCTCCTTGGTGTCGCGGCCCGCGTCGCCATACTTCTCCGGGTCCGGGACGATGGGGAACACGGTCATCGCCGCCGCCTTGCCGTCGAGCCAGCCCGCGCCGGCCGAGGCGATGCAGGCTGCTCCCATCTCCGCCATCGACGCCGTGTGCACCTTGCCGGCGGCGCCGTGCCTGACCCGCTCGGCGATGGTCTGCGCCACCGCCCGGCCGATGACGCCCGAGGGCATCCCGGTGCGTGGCGGTGCCGGGGCGATGGCGGTCCCGTTCGGCGTCGTCCGCGGCCGCGACATCGGGTGCGGCGGTGCGAACGCGATCCCCGCCGCCCAGACGTTGTCGTACCGGAGAGACCGGTAGGTCCGCGGCCAGTCGCTGGCCCGCCACTCCTCGTACGGCTTGGGGGTGTAGTCGGCGTCCACCTTCATGAACCCGCTCGGGGCGAACACCTCGCTGGTGATGTCGGCACCCTCCCGGTCGAACGCCTTGAGGTCCGCGCCGCGGAACGGTGGGAGGAGCATCGCGAAGTCGAACGGCTGCTGGCCCTTGGTGCCGTCCAGCAGCTCGTAGTGGACGACGCCGGGCTCGACCCGCTCCACGTGGGCCCCCATGATCGCCTTGACGCCGCGCTCCTGGAACAGCGACTCGGCGAAGACGTGGCTGGGTACGATCCCGCGCTTGGTGCCGAAGTTCATGCTGTCCATGCCGAAGTCGCCGAGCTGAACCTCGTTCGTGATGTAGATGACCTCGGCCCGGTCCCGGACGCCCGCCTTCGTGAGCTCGTGCTCAGCGTTGAAGGTGTACTCGAACGCCGCGCCCTGGCAGGTGCACGTGCCGTGTCCCATCCCGATCAGCAGCGTCTGGTGATCCCCAGCCTCGAGCCTGCCGACGACCTGCGCGAAGGCGCGCGCCGCGTCGGTCGCGTGCCCTGCGGTGCAGACCGACCAGGAGTGCCCGTCCGGGCCGAGGCCCGGAGTCGCCCCGAAGTTGAGCTTCGGGCCGGTGGCGTTGACCAGGTAGTCGTACTCCAGCCGGGCCTCCTGTCCCTGGCGTGCGGGGTCGGTGTAGCGGACGGTCACGTGGGGGCGAGGCAGCTCGGCGCTGCCGTCACCGTGCAGCTCGGTGGCCAGTGCCTGGTGGAACTCGATGCCCTTGCGCCGGTAGATGGGGGCCAGCGGGAAGGTGACCTGCTCGGGGGTCATGCGCCCGATCCCGACCCAGATGTTCGACGGGATCCAGTTCCACTTCGAGTTGGGCGACACGACGACGACGTCGTGCGCCTTCGGAAGCATCCGTCGCAGGTGCAGGGCAGCGGTGTGCCCGGCGATTCCGGCGCCCAGGATGACGGTGCGTGCCATGGCTGCTCCGGGAGTCGTGGGTGTCACCGTGATCCAGCCTCATGCCGAGGCCCCCTCGCCAGAGCCGTTGGTCCCGGGACTGCAGCTACATCCGGGCGCCTGCGACCCGCTTGTGGACTGCGACCACCGCCGACGCGAGCAGCGCTAGACCCAGGATGCGCGCCCAGACGTCGGCGCCGATGGGGGCCGTCGCGAAGAGACGGTTCATGGCCGGCAGGTAGGTCAGCGCCAGCTGAGCGACGGCCTGGGCGGCCAGTCCACCGAGGACCCAGCGGTTGCGCAGCGGGCCGATCGCCCAGACGGACCTGGTCAACGAGCGGCACGCGACGAGGTAGAGGGCCTCGACGGTGACGAAGAGGTTGACTGCGGCCGTCCGCGCCTCCGCCTGCCCCGCCCCCCTTCCCAGCTCCCACTCGTAGATCCACAGGGCGGCACCGACGAGGACGGCCGACACCAGCAGAATGCGGACGACGAGGGTCCGCGTGAGCAGCGGCTGCTGAGGGTCGCGCGGCGGTCGGCTCATGATCCCGGCCTCCTTGGGCTCGAAGGCGAGCATCAGCCCGAGCAGGACAGCTGTCGTCATGTTGATCCACAGGATCTGCACCGGGAGGATCGGCAGGGCGGTCCCGAGCGCGATGGCGACCAGGATGACCATCCCCTCGCCGATGTTCGTCGGCAGCGTCCAGACGATGAACTTGGTGAGGTTGTCGAAGACGCCACGGCCCTCTTCCACCGCCGCCTCGATGGTGGCGAAGTCGTCGTCGGTGAGCACCATGTCCGCAGCTTCCTTGGCGACGTCCGTGCCGCTGCGGCCCATCGCGACGCCGATGTCGGCCTGTCGGAGCGCCGGGGCGTCGTTGACCCCGTCGCCGGTCATGGCGACGACGTGGCGCCGGCCCTGCATCGAGTCGACGAGGCGCAGCTTCTGCTCGGGGGTCACCCGGGCGAAGACCAGGGCGCGGTCGATCGCGGCGTCGATGTCCGACGCAGGCAGCCGGTCCAGGTCCTGGCCGGTCACGACCGCCCCGTCCTCGCTGGTGTCGAGGATGCCGACCTCACGGGCGATCGCCGCAGCCGTGGCAGCGTGGTCACCAGTGATCATCTTCACGACGACGCCCGCGGTGTGGCACGAGGCGACGGCACCGATGGCTGCCGGCCGCGGCGGGTCGAGCATCGCCTGCAGCCCCGTGAAGGTCAGCCCGGTGAGGTCTGGCTCGTCGTCGAGGTCCCGGTCCCTCGGGACGGACCCGGTGGCGGTGGCGAGCACGCGCAGGCCGCCTGCCGCCAGCTGTGCTGCCTCGCCGAGCACCCGGGCCGCGTCGAGCGGTTCGGGTGTCCCCTCCGCTCCGAGCGCATGGGAGCACCGGCCCAGGATGCGTTCTGCGGAGCCCTTGGCGAGGACGAGCAGCGACTCCTCCCCGTCGGACTGGTGGATCGTGGCCATGAACTGCCGCTCCGAGCTGAACGGGATCGTGCCGACGCGTGGCAGCGACCGAGCCTGGTCGGTCGGGTCGAGGCCGCCCTTCACTGCCGCCACGAGCAGGGCGCCCTCGGTCGGGTCACCCACGATGGTCCACCGATCGTCCTCCTCAGACCGGTGGACGGCGTCGTTGCACAGCGCACCGGCTTGCAGACAGTGCAGCAGGGCCAGGTCCTCGGCCAGGTCGGCGGTTCGCCCGTCGGGACCGGTGACAGAGCCCGTGGGGTCGTAGCCGACCCCGGTGACGGCGTACTGCCCGCGGAGTGTCCAGACCGCCTGGACGGTCATCTGGTTCTCGGTCAGTGTGCCGGTCTTGTCGGTGCAGATGACGGTGGTGCTGCCGAGGGTCTCGACCACGGGCAGCCGCCGGACGACGGCACGCCGGCGGGCCATCCGGGCGACGCCGATCGCCAGTGTGATGGTGACCGCTGCGGGCAGACCCTCCGGGATGGCCCCGACGGCCAGGGCGACCGAGGCGGTGAACATGTCGGCCGCCGGCTCGCCGCGGGCCATCCCGACGGCGAAGGTGACGGCGGCCAGAGCGAGGATGACGACGGTCAGGACCCGGCTGAACCGGGCCAACCGACGTGTCAGCGGGGTTGCCAGCGGCTCGGCAGCGCCGACGAGGCGATGGATCTCGCCGAGCTCGGTCTCCCCACCGGTCGCGACCACGACCCCGGCGCCCGAGCCGCCGGTGACCAGGGTGCCCGAGTAGACCATGTTGCGGCGGTCGGCAACCGGGGTGTCCGCGGGCAGGGCGACCTCATCCTTGGTCACCGGGGCTGACTCGCCGGTGAGTGCGGACTCGTCCACGCGCAGCTCGGTCAGCTCGAGGATCCGCACGTCGGCCGGCACCTTGTCGCCGGCCTCCACGAGGACGACGTCACCGGGGACGAGCTCCTCGGAGTCGACGGCCCAGACCTCGCCGTCCCGTCGGACCCGGGCCGTGGTGCGGACCATCGAGCGCAGCGCGTCAAGGGCAGCCTCTGCCTTCGACTCCTGGACGAACCCGACCACCGCGTTGACCAGGACGACACCGAAGATGACCGCGGCTTCGACGACCTCGTTCAGGGCCACGGTGACCCCACCGGCGGCGAGCAGCACGTAGACCAGGGGGTTGTGGAACTGTCGGGCGAACCTCACCACCGCGCCGGCGCTGTCGGCGTGCGGAAGCAGGTTGGGTCCGTACGAGCTCAACCGCTGTCGGGCCTCAGCCTCGGACAGCCCCTGCCGCGGGTCGGTCCCCAGCACCAGCACGACCTCGTGCTCGGGCAGCGCGTGGTGACCGCGTCGCGACGCTGTGAGGTCTCCAGCAGGCATCGGGTCCTCCTCTCCGTGTGACCGCGCGTGAGGCGTCAGCCGGTGTCCTGCCCGAGCGCCCCGCGGACGAGGTCGACCGTGAGCGGTTCAGACGTGGTCGTTCCGGCCAGCAGCGGCACGTCGACCTCGCTGCCGTCCTTGGTGAGCTGGACTGCGGTGACACCGGGCACGGTGGTGACGCTCAGGACCGCCAGCGCCACCGCCAGGGCAAGT
>JALOLN010000141.1 GCA_025455945.1 Actinomycetes bacterium | reverse complement strand
GTGGAAGTCGGCGCCGACCACGCTGTGCTGCACGCTCCACCGGTTGTTCAGGTGGTTCCACAGCACCACGGTGGGGCCGTGCGCGGCACCCGCCGGCTGGGCCACCAGGAGCGCCAGCACCGCCAGCACCGCCAGCACCGGGACGATCAGCACCCGCATCACCTTCGACCGCATCTCCACCGCCTCCGCACGACTCCAGCGTGCGCCGCTGCGGGCCGAGGACCCAGAGCCAGACGTCCCCCTGCCAGTGAGCCCCCGAGGGCGGCCGACGGCTTGCCGATCGGGGTGCCGAACGGGTACTGCGGGCTGGTCGGGACCGGCGTCAGCCCCGCTACGGCGTGACCGCCCGGTCGAACACCTGCAGCTCGTCGACCAGCAGCGCCGGCCGGTTCAGCCGGTTGGCGGCGTGCATACCGGCGACGGCCACCGGGGTCGGCAGCCACCGCACGTTGGCGATCGGCTGGCTGTACCGGGCGACGACCTTGCCGTCGCGGTAGATCCGGATCGTGTCCCTCGTGCCGTTGATCCCACGGATGTCCCAGACGAACTGTGCGTGCACCCACACCCCGACCGGGACCGCCCTGGTGTTGAACGCGGAGTCGACGGCCTGGTGCCAGGTGCCGGCGCTGTCGACGACCGACACGTAGAGCCCGGCCGGGCCGGACAGCCCGTCACCCCACAGCGCCTCGACCGCGTAGTTCGTGCACGAGTCGCTGCCGGGGTTCTTCACCGCGCTCTGGCACCAGGCGTCCTGGAAGTCGTAGGCCTGGGCACCGAAGATCCCGGCGTACGGCGTCTCGCCCGGCACCGACGCCACCATCTTCTTCTGCAGGTACACCGACACGGTGCCCTGCGTCTTGTCCGCGCCGAAGAACTGCCGCGAGGGCATCAGCAGCAGCGACTCGTCGTCCAGCGCTCCGATCGCCTTGCCGCTCACCCCGGCCCGGAACACCGGCGTGCCCAGGATCTGGAAGTCGGCGCCGACGACGCTGTGCTGCACGCTCCACCGGTTGTTCAGGTGGTTCCACAGCACCACCGACGGGCCGTCCGCGGCGCCGGCCGGCTGGGCGAGCAGCAGTGCCAGCACCGCCAGCACGGGGACGACCAGCACCCGCATCACCTTCGACCGCATCTCCACCACCTCCGCGCCTCCAGCGTGCGCCGCTGCGGGCTCGGCACCCAGAGGCTGAGGTCCCTCTCAGCGGGCGGCGAGGTGGCCCAGGACGTCCTGGCGGGTGAGGACGCCGACCGGCTTGCCGTCGTCGAGCACCAGCAGCGCGTCGGCCGACTCCAGCGCCCGCACCGCGTGCGCCACGGGCTCGCCCACGCCGACGCCAGGCAGCGGAGCGCTCAGGTGCTGCTCGATGCGGTCGCTCAGCCGGGCCCGGCCCGAGAAGAGCGCGTCGAGCAGGTCGCGCTCCACGACCGACCCGGCGACCTCGGCCGCCATCACGGGGGGCTCGGCCCGCACGACCGGCAGCTGGGAGACGCCGTACTCGCGCAGGATCGCGATCGCCTCGGCGAGCGTCTCGTTCGGGTGGGTGTGCACCAGTGGCGGCAGCGCCCCGCTCTTGCCTCGCAGCACGTCGCCGACGGTCTGCCCGGCGTCCGCAGCGAGGAACCCGTACGACGCCATCCACTCGTCGTTGAAGACCTTCGACAGGTAGCCGCGGCCGGAGTCGGGCAGCAGCACCACGACGACGTCGTCCGGCCCGAGGCGGGCCGCGACCTGCAGGGCCGCCACGACCGCCATCCCGCAGGAGCCGCCGACGAGCAGCCCCTCCTCGCGGGCCAGCCGCCGGGTCATCGCGAACGAGTCGCGATCGGACACCGCCACGACCTCGTCGCACACCGAGGGGTCGAACGCCGCCGGCCAGAAGTCCTCGCCGACCCCCTCGACGAGGTACGGCCGGCCGGTGCCGCCGCTGTAGACCGAGCCCTCCGGGTCGGCCCCCACGATCCGGACCCGGCCGCCCGACACCTCCGCCAGGTACCGCCCGGTGCCGGTGATCGTCCCGCCCGTGCCGATCCCGGCGACGAAGCAGGTCACCCGACCCTGCGTCGCCGTCCAGATCTCCGGCCCGGTCGACTCGTAGTGCGAGCGCGGGTTGTTCGGGTTCGCGTACTGGTCCGGCTTCCACGCGCCCCGGATCTCGCGGGCCAGCCGGTCGCTGACGCTGTAGTACGAGTCGGGGTGCTCCGGTGGCACCGCCGTCGGGCAGACCTCCACCCGGGCCCCGTAGGCCCTGAGCACGTTGATCTTGTCCGCCGACACCTTGTCCGGGACGACGAACACGCACTGATAGCCGCGCTGCTGGGCCACCAGTGCCAGACCCACACCCGTGTTGCCCGACGTCGGCTCGACGATGGTGCCCCCCGGAACGAGCAGCCCCTCGGCCTCGGCCGCCTCGATCATGCGCACCGCGATGCGGTCCTTCACCGACCCGCCCGGGTTGAGGTACTCGACCTTGGCGAGCACCGTCGCCGTCAGCCCGGCCGTCACCCTGGTCAGCCGGACCAGGGGGGTGCCCCCCACGAGGTCGACCACCGAGTCGTAGACGTGCACGGCCGGGAGCCTAGCCCGTCCGGCCCATGGCTAGGCTGGACGACGTGGGCGAGGCAGCGCTGCCGCTCGGGCCTGAGGTCTGGCGGGTCCCCACGACCCCGTGGGACCTGATCAACTCGTTCCTGTTCCGCGACGCCGACGGCCAGGTCACCCTCGTCGACACCGGGCTGCGCAACGCCCCGGCCCGGATCCTCGCGGCGCTGGCCCAGATCGGCGCGGCGCCCTCCGAGGTCACGCGCATCGTCGTCACGCACGCCCACCTCGACCACGCCGGCGGCCTGGCCGAGCTGGCCCGCCGGACGGGTGCGGCGGTGGCGGTGCACACGGCCGACGCCGAGGACCTCCGGCACGGCACCCCCCCGCCCCTGGATCCGGCCACGACCGCGGGGCGGCTGATCCGCCGTCAGGCCGGCTTCGCCGCGGCCAGCGTCACCGAGGAGCTCCGCGACGGGCAGGTCGTGGACGTCGGGGGCGGGCTGCGCGTCGTCCACACCCCGGGGCACACCCCGGGTCACGTCTCGCTGCTCCACGAGCCCACCCGCCTGCTCATCACCGGCGACGCCATCTGGAACATGCGCTCCCGGGTCACCTGGCCGGTCCTGTCGTTCTGCACCGACGTGCGGCTGACCAAGGAGACGGCGCACGTCCTCGGCGAGCTGGACTACGACGTGGTCGCCTTCACCCACGGCCCGGAGATCCGCGACCACGCACGTGAGGCCATCCGTGGCTTCCTGTCCCGCCCGCGGGGCTTCCGTGGCGGGTTCTGAGCGCCGGCGGCGCCGGGTTCCCCGATGAGCCGGGCCGCCCGGGCCCGCCGGATCGCGGCCACGGCCGCCTACGGCGGAGGCGGTGCGCTGGGGCTGGCCGGCGGGACCGTGGCGTTCCTCAAGGGCCAGGCCATGCTGGCGCGGCGCCGGGTGGGCACGCCGACCACCGAGCCCTTCTCGGTCAGCGGCTGGTACGGCCCGTCCCACCGGGGCGGCGACCCGCTGCGGCTGGTGGTGCTCGGCGACTCCGCTGCCGCCGGCCTGGGCGCGGACACCCCGGCCGACACCCCGGCGGTGGTCGTCGCCACCGGCCTTGCCGCGGTGAGCGGCCGCCCGGTCTCGCTGGTCAGCCTCGCCGTGGTCGGCGCGCAGACCAGCGGTCTCTACCCGCAGGTCGAGCGGGCCCTGGACCTCGCCCCCGACGTCGCCGTCATCGTCGTCGGCGCGAACGACGTCACCCACGCCGTCCCACCGCGCACGTCGGTGCGGCACCTCGGCCAGGTCGTGCGGCAGCTGGTGGACGGCGGCTGTGCGGTCGTCGTCGGGTGCTGTCCCGACCTCGGCACGGTGGAGCCCCTCCCGGAGCCGCTGCGGACCATCGGTCGACGCTGGTCCCGGATGCTGGCCGCCGCGCAGGCGATCGCGACTGTCGAGGCGGGGGGCCGGGCGGTCTCCCTCGCCGACCTGCTCGGGCCGGAGTTCGCAGCCCGCCCCGGGGAGTACTTCAGCGCCGACCGGTTCCACCCCTCCTCCCTCGGCTACCGCCACCTCGGCGCGGTCCTGCTGCCGTCGGTGTGCGCGGCCCTGGGGTTCGGCCCCGACCCGGACGCCGCGCCGGTGGCCGCGCGCGGGGAGCACGTCGCCCCGATCGCAGAGGTCGCCGCGGAGGCCGCCGAGCACGGCGGGGCCGAGGTCGTCGCCACCACGGTCGGCGGCCGCGACCACAGCCGGGCCGGGCGCTGGGCCACGCTGCGGCGGCGCATCCCCATCCGCCGGCCCCCCGAGCCGTCCACCGACCCGTCCGATCCCGCGTCACCCCACCCCGAGGAGTAGCCGTGCCCGAGGCCGTCATCGTCGCTGCCGCCCGCTCACCCATCGGCCGCGCCCACAAGGGGTCCCTCGCCGGGGTCCGACCCGACGACCTCACCGCGACCATCGTCCGGGCGGCGCTGGACCAGGTCCCCCAGCTCGACCCGACCGAGATCGACGACCTCATGCTCGGGTGCGGGCTCCCCGGTGGCGCCCAGGGGTTCAACATGGGCCGGGTCGTCGCCGTCCTGCTCGGACTGGACCACCTGCCCGGGACGACGATCACCCGCTACTGCGCGTCGTCCCTGCAGACCACCCGGATGGCCCTGCACGCGATCAGGGCCGGCGAGGGCGACGCGTTCATCAGCGCGGGTGTGGAGTCGGTGTCCAGCTACCGGACGGGCAGCAGCGACTCGCTGCCCGACACGATGAACCCGGTATTCGCCGCCGCCCAGGAGCGCACCGCGCAGACCGCCGCCGCCAACACCCCCTGGCACGACCCCCGCGACGACGGGCTGGTGCCCGACGCCTACATCGCCATGGGCCAGACCGCGGAGAACGTCGCCACCGCCCACGGCGTGACCCGGGCGGAGCAGGACGAGTTCGGCGTCCGGTCGCAGAACCTGGCGGAGCAAGCCATCGCGTCGGGGTTCTGGGCCCGCGAGACCACCCCGGTCACCACCCCCGACGGCACCGTGGTCGCCGCCGACGACGGCCCCCGGCCGGGGGTGACGCTGGAGGCGGTGGCCCAGCTCCGGCCGGTGTTCCGCCCCGAGGGGACGGTCACAGCCGGCAACTGCTGCCCGCTCAACGACGGTGCGGCCGCCCTCGTCGTCATGTCCGACACCCGGGCGCGTGAGCTCGGCATCACCCCGCTGGCGCGGGTGGTCTCCACCGGCGTGACCGGACTGTCCCCGGAGATCATGGGCCTGGGGCCGGTCGAGGCGTCCCGAAGGGCGCTGGCGCGGGCCGGCCTGACCATCGACGACATCGACCTCGTCGAGATCAACGAGGCGTTCGCCGCCCAGGTGATCCCGTCCGCCCGGGAGCTCGGCATCCCGATGGAGAAGCTCAACGTCAACGGCGGGGCGATCGCGGTCGGTCACCCGTTCGGCATGACCGGCGCCCGGATCACCACGACGCTCATCAACTCCCTGCGCACCCACGACAAGGAGCTCGGCCTGGAGACGATGTGCGTCGGTGGCGGCCAGGGGATGGCCATGGTCCTGCAGCGCCTCTCCTGAGCCCCGGACGGCTCACAGGGCGAGGCGCAGCTCGCGCAGCCGACGGGCCGCCTCGGTGACCACCTCACCGAGCGGACGGCGTCCGGCCGGGGTCCAGACCGGCTCCG
>JALOLN010000140.1 GCA_025455945.1 Actinomycetes bacterium | reverse complement strand
TCCGCGGCCGGGAGCCGGTCGTCGACGAGGGCCGCGAGCAGGTCCGCCGGGTGCCGGGACCGCGGGGTCACGACGCTCCCCGCGGGGCACGGTGCGCGAGCGCCGTCCGCAGCTGGCCGCGTCCGCGATGGATCCGGCTGCGGACGGTGCCGATCTTCACGCCGAGGGTCGCGGCGATCTCCTCGTAGGTCAGCCCCTCGATGTCGGCGAGGACGACCGCGGCCCGGAACTCCGGGATGAGGCCGTCCAGCGCGCGCTGGACGTCGTCGTCGAGCTCGGCGGCGTCGTAGGCCGCCTCGGGCGACGGCTCCCGGCCCGGCAGCCGGTCGGCGGCCTCGTCGGCCAGCGGGTCGAACCTGATCCGGCGCCGGCGGCGGGCCTGGTCGAGGAACAGGTTCGTCGTGATCCGGTGCAGCCAGCCCTCGAACGTCCCGGGGGTGTAGGAGGACAGGGAGCGGAATACCCGGACGAAGACCTCCTGGGTGAGGTCCTCGGCGTCGTGGCGGTTGCCGGTGAGCCGGTACGCCAGGCGGTAGACGCGGGCGGCGTGCTGCCGCACGACGTCGTCCCACGTGGGCGGCGCGTCGGACGGCGCACCCACCTGCCGGGTGTCGACCACGGACTCCACCCCTTCCGACCCGGCACGCTGCCGGACCCCGATTGTCCCATCCCGGCGCGCCGAGGGCCTTCCGTCGCGGGTCCCCGACGGCTGCACCCCCGGTCGGTAGCCTGGGGGAAGGTTGGGACCACGTCCGCGAGGAGGCCGCGATCACCACGCCGAGCCTGCAGAACAGCTGGGCGTACGCCGAGGCGTACTGCCCCGAGGACGCCGTGCTCTCCGCCGCCCGCCAGCGCGCCGCGGAGGTTGGGTGCGTCCCCGTGCTGCCAGGCACCGCGGCCGCCCTGACGTTCATCGCCGCGATGGTGGGCGCCCGCGCGGTCGTGGAGGTCGGTACCGGGACCGGCGTCTCGGGGCTGGCGCTGCTGCGCGGGATGACGGACGACGGCGTCCTGACCACGGTGGAGTCCGAGGCCGAGCACCTGCGGCTGGCCCGCCAGGCGTTCGCCGAGGAGGGCGTCGCCCCGCAGCGCACCCGCACCATCCTCGGCAGCGCCCTCGACGTCCTGCCGCGGCTGGCCGACGGCGCCTACGACCTGGTGTTCTGCGACGGTGACAAGCGCGAGTACGCCGACTACCTCACCGAGGCGGTCCGCCTGCTGCGCCCGGGCGGTCTGGTGGCCTTCGACAACGCGCTGTGGCACGACCGGGTCGCCGACCCGGCGCAGCGCGACCCCGAGACCGTCGCCATCCGCGAGCTGGGCAAGGCGCTGCGTGAGGACGAGCGGTTCCGGGCGCTGCTGCTGCCGGTGGGCGACGGCCTGCTGCTCGGGCTCAAGCGCTAGCCGGACTCCCGCGGTGGCCGCGGGGGCAGGTCCGGCGCGACCAGCCAGCGCAGCAGCAGGCGGACCCCGAACCCCGTGGCGCCCTTGCTGGTCTCGACGTCGTCGGTGTCGGACCGGGCGGTGCCGGCGATGTCCAGGTGCGCCCAGGGACGGCCACCGGTGAACTCGCGCAGGAACAGCGCCGCGGTGATCGCCCCGCCGCCGACGCCGGGATCGGTGACCGCGTTGACCAGGTCGGCCGTCCCCGAGTCCAGCGCCGGCCGGTAGTCGTCGGTGAGGGGGAGCCGCCAGACCCGCTCGCCGGAGGCCTCGGCGGCGCGCCCGAGAGCGCGGGCCAGCCGCTCGTCGGTGGCGAACAGCGCAGCGTCACGCCGGCCCAGGGCCTGCGTCGCCGCGCCGGTGAGCGTCGCGAGGTCCACCACGGCGTCCGGGTCGAGCTCGAGGTCGGCATAGCCGAGTGCGTCGGCCAGGACCAGCCGGCCCTCTGCGTCGGTGTTGACCACCTCGACGCTGGCCCGCCCCCCGTAGGGCCAGATCACGTCCCCCGGGCGCATCGCGCCGGCGCCCGGGGAGTTCTCCGCCACGGCCAGCAGCCCGGTGACGCGGACCGGGACGCGCAGGTCGTGCAGCACAGACATGACCGCGACCACGACCGCGGCTCCGGCCATGTCGGTCTTCATCAGCTCCATGCCCTTGGCGGGCTTGAGGGAGATCCCGCCGGTGTCGAACACGATGCCCTTGCCGACGAGCACGATGTGCGGCGCGCGCGGCCCCCGGGGGACGGCCGGGGTGTAGTCGAGCCGGACGAAGCGGGGTGGGCGCACCGACCCGGCGCCGACGGCGGTCAGTCCCCCGAACCCCGCCGCGGCCAGGGCGGGGGCGTCGATCACTGCCGTGCGGCAGCCGCCGCGGGCTGCCAGGTGGGTGGCCCGGTCGGCCAGCCACTGCGGGGACTTGGTGTTCGCCGGGGTGTTCGCGAGGTCGCGCGCGCACCAGACCGCGCGGGCCACCGCGGCGGCGCGGGCCAGCGGCGCAGCGGCCGTCGGGGGGTGCGCGACCGCGACGTCGACCCGCAGCGGCGGACGCTCGGCTGCGCCCGGCGGCAGCGGGCGGTAGCTCCCCAGAGCAAGCCCCTCGGCCCAGGCCAGGAGGGACTCCTCGGCCCCGTCCGTGGTCAGTCGGCCGGGGAGGAGGAGCAGCCGGGTGGCGGCCCCCGGGCGGTGGGCCAGGACGGCGCCGGCCCGCCGTAGCGCCGTGGCGGACCCGTCGCCGACGCCCACGAGCAGCAGCAGGACCGGCGGCTTGCCGGCGGTCTGCTCCACCGGCACTGCGGTGACCTCGCCGCTGCGCCCGGCCGCCGACGCCCGCACCAGCTCCGCCGCCACGTCGACTCCGAGCATCGTCGCGGCCGCCTCGGTCCCGGGCCGGGCCCGCACCCGGGCGCTGCCCCCCGGGCGGGCCGCCCCGCGAGCGACCGGGGCCACGGCCAGGGCCACGGCGTCGTAGCGGCCCCACGGGTCGCCCGGGGCGGCCACCGCGGAGACGACCGGCAGCGCGCGGCGCTCGGTGCGCGCGGTCATGACCGACGCACGCGACCCCGGCAGCGCCCCCTCAGGAGGGGGGCGGCGCCGGGGTCGGGGTCGTGCTGGTGCGCGGTCGACGAGGTCGTCAGCGCGGCCTGCTCAGCTGCCGACCGACTTCAGGGCATCGCCGAGGGCGTTGGCCTCGTCCGGCGAGAGCTCGACGACGAGTCGTCCACCGCCCTCCAGCGGGACGCGCATCACGATGCCGCGGCCCTCCTTGGTGACCTCGAGCGGACCATCACCCGTCCGCGGCTTCATGGCCGCCATCTGCGTTCCCCTTCCTGGTAGCGGCGCAGCGCTCGGGTCGCCCCGACGGCCACAGCCTGCGTTCGGCGTCCATTATCCCGCACGGACCGGGCCGCGCGTGACGCCGTCACCGCTGCGGTGGCCGCCCGGCCGTCTCGGCCTCGACCGCCCGGGCCAGCCGCTGCAGGGACAGCCTCACCCCGGCGGCGAAGGCGGGGCGCACCAGCGTCCAGCCGACCCGACCGAGGGCGCCCAGCGGCAGGTCGAGCTCCTCCGCCCAGACGAACCTCGACCGTCCGCCGGGCAGCGCGAAGACCTCGAACCACCCGTCGCCGCGCACGACCCGCCCGGTGTGCCGCACGGTGCACAGCCGCGGCGGGTCCCACTCCGTGACCACCATGGTGTCGAGGAACCCCAGCCGGCCCACGCCGGTGAACGCCTCGATCCCCCCGCCGACCCCGACGCCACCGCCGGCCGTGCCGCGCACCGTCGTGCCGAGCATCCACTCGGACTGCCGTTCCCAGTCCGTGACGGCGGCCCACACCGCCTCCGGCGGGGCGTCGACGAGGACGTCGACGGCCAGCCGCACCCGGTCAGCCACGGGACTCCCCCTCCTCCGCCCGCCGGGCCGGCGTCTCGTCCGGGTCGACGAGCGGCACGAGGAGGGCGCGGTGGGCGTCCGGCGCGGCCGACGTCAGCTCCGCGATCCGGGCGTCGCGAGCGGCGAGCTCGGCGGCCAGCCGGTCCAGGACGTCGTCCACCTCGTCCATCCGGTAGCCGCGTCGGCCCACCGAGAAGTGCAGCGCGTCGACGTCGGCCCTGCTGACCGGGGCGTCCACGGGCAGCCCGAGGTCGGGCCGGTCGGGATGGTCGTCCGGCAGCCCGCCCCACCGGCCCGACGCCGCCACGGCGACCGCCGCCAGCACGCCGATGCCGAGCAGCACCCACAGCACGTCCACCGCCGCACCCTCCTGCCGACGCCCCGCGCGGGCGCCCCGCGCACGATCGTGCCACGCTGGGCGACCGGCCGCCTCCGAGGCGGCGCAGGGGGAGGTGCGGCGATGCTCCGGCTGGGGACGCGGCGGTTCGGGCCCGAGGACCTCGTCGTGATGGCCATCGTCAACCGGACGCCGGACTCGTTCTACGACCGGGGCGCGACCTTCGACGAAGTGGCCGCGCTCGGTGCCGTCGACCGGGCGGTGGCCGAGGGCGCCGACATCGTCGACATCGGCGGGGTCAAGGCCGGCCCCGGGGCGGCGGTCGACGCCGCCGAGGAGATCCGGCGGACGGCGTCGTTCGTCGCCGCCGTCCGGACCCGCCACCCCGGCGTCGTGATCAGCGTCGACACCTGGCGGGCGGAGGTGGCCCGGGCGGTCTGCGCCGAGGGGGCCGACCTGGTCAACGACGCCTGGGGAGGGGTCGACCCCGAGCTCGTCGAGGTGGCCGCCGCACACGGCGCGGGGTACGTGTGCACGCACGCCGGCGGGCTGGCGCCGCGCACCCGGCCGCATCGTGTGGAGTACCCCGACGTCGTCGCCGACGTCGTCCGGCGCACGGCGGACCTCGCCGCGCGGGCGGTGGCCGCCGGAGTCCGGCCGGACGGCGTCCTCGTCGACCCCGGGCACGACTTCGGCAAGAACACCCGGCACTCCCTCGAGGTCACCCGCCGGCTCGACGAGCTGGTGGCGCTGGGCTGGCCGGTCCTGGTGTCGCTGTCCAACAAGGACTTCGTCGGGGAGACGCTGGACCGGCCCGTCCCCGAGCGCCTCGTCGGCACGCTCGCGGCGACGGCGGTGAGCGCCTGGCTCGGGGCACGGGTCTTCCGGGCGCACAACGTCGCCGAGACCCGGCAGACCCTGGACATGGTCGCCGCGATCCGCGGCACCCGCCCACCCGCCGTCGCCCGGCGCGGCCTGGCCTGACGACCGGGGGGCCGCCTTACCGTCCCCGAACACAGCCCCAACCCGGCCTGCACACACCCGAGGCACCGTGGTTCCCGACCGCACCGCCCGGACCTTGGGAGTGACCATGAAGACCACCCGTACCACCACCCGCACCGTCGGCCTCGTCGCGGCGTGGACCGCCGTCGGCGTGCTGGGGGCGGCCGCCCTCACCGGGGTCGCCACCGCCGACGAGCCCGGCACCGCCCCGGCGGTGGCGACGAGCGGCGCGAACACCGACGTCGCTCCCGCCGGGGAGGAGCAGCGCGCCCGCTGGCGCCTGCTGGCCGGCCGGGTGCTGCACGGCGAGGCCACCGTCAAGGGCCGCGAGGACTACCAGCAGGTCGCGACCCAGCTCGGCACGCTCACCGCGGTCGACACGCCGTGCGCACCGGACGGCAGGGCGCGTCGCTGTCCGACCTGAAGAGCGGCGTCACCGTGCGCGTGCTCGGACCGACCGACGACGACGGACGCACCGCTCGGCTGGTCGTCGTCCGACCCGCATCGGGGACCGCCGGCTGACGGCTGAGCGTCCGGCCCGCACCGGCGTCAGGGCTCGGCCTCGAGCCACTCCTCGGGAACCGGCGGTGCCACCGCGGGTGCCGCCGCGCCCAGCCCGGCGTCGATCGCCGCGAACGCCTGGGCCACCGTCGTCGTCCAGGTGAGGGAGTCCAGCGCCTGCGGGCGGACGAACCCCGCCGCGCGGAGCTCGTCGACCTGCCGGCGCAGCGGGGCGAAGACGCCGTCGGGGTCGAGCACGACGACCGGCTTGCGGTGCAGGCCGAGCGACCGGGCCACCCAGGCCTCGAGCAGCTCCTCCAGCGTGCCGAGGCCGCCGGCCAGCACGAGGAAGGCGTCGGCCCGGGCGTCCATGAGCCCCTTGCGGGCCCGCATGTCGTCGGTGACGACGAGCTCGTCGGCATCGTGGTCGGCGACCTCGAGCGCGACGAGGGCGGCGGGGATGACCCCCACGGTCCGGGCCCCGCCCGCCCGGGCGGCCCGCGCCACCGCGCCCATCGACGAGACGCTGCCGCCGCCCGAGACCAGCAGCCAGCCGCGGGCGGCGACCTCGGATCCCACGGCGGCGGCCACCGCGACGTGCCGGGGGTCGATCGCCTCGCTGGACGCGCAGAACACGCACACCGCGGTGGGCCCGGGGACGGCGGTCACTGCGGCGTGGTCCGCCCCTCGCCACCGTTGCCCCCGGCCGCGCGCCGCTCCGCGACGATCATGGCGTGCAGCGCGGCCTGCTCCTCCGCCTGCTTGGTCCCGCGCTCCTCCTCGGCGCGCCGGATGAGGTGCACCGCGTCGTCCACGTCGTCGGTCACCTGCAGCAGCTCGAGGTCGGGTGGGGAGATCCGGCCGGAGTCCAGCACGGTCGAGCGGAGCCAGTCGAGCAGCCCGCCCCAGTAGGCGCTGCCCACGAGGACGACCGGGAACTCGGTGACCTTGCGGGTCTGGACGAGGGTGAGCGCCTCGAACATCTCGTCGAAGGTGCCGAACCCGCCGGGCAGCACCACGAACCCCTGGGAGTACTTGAGGAACATGGTCTTGCGCGCGAAGAAGTAGCGGAACGTGATCCCGATGTCCACCCAGTCGTTCATGCCCTGCTCGAAGGGCAGCTCGATCCCGAGCCCGACGGAGACGCCACCCGCTTCGCAGCACCCCTTGTTCGCCGCCTCCATCACCCCGGGTCCCCCACCGGTGATGACCCCGTAGCCCGCGCGGGCCAGGGCGCCGCCCAGCCGTTCGGCCAGCGCGTACTCCGGCGCGGTGCGACGGGTGCGGGCACTGCCGAACACCGAGACGGCCGGGCCGAGCTCGGCGAGCAGCCCGAAGCCCTCGACGAACTCGGACTGGATGCGCAGCACCCGCCACGGGTCGGCGTGCACCCAGTCGGCGGACCCGAGGCCCTCCAGCAGCCGTTGGTCGGTGGTGGTGTCCTGGACCTGGCCGCGCCGCAGCCGGATCGGGCC
>JALOLN010000139.1 GCA_025455945.1 Actinomycetes bacterium | reverse complement strand
GGACCAGCCGCGGGCCACCACGAGCAGCCCGGCGGTCAGGACGAGCGCGCCGCCGAGGTACCCGAGCGCCTCGGGCAGCCGGCTCACGCCTGGGACGGGTGTCGTGGGCGCAGCCATCTCGCGGTCGCAGGCGATGACCACCTGGTGGGCCTGGTCCGCGGTGAGCACTCCCTGGTCGACCAGCCCGTCCAGCGCACGGGCGAGCGGGTCCGCAACCACGCTCTTCTCGATCGTCATACCTTGATCGTCTCGCTCCGGCCGGGGTGCTGCACGGGGCGAAGGGCCTCGGTCAGCGGACGCTGGAGCGCGCCCGCGCGGTCACCGTGATGGGCACCCCCTCGGGAGCGGCGTGACCGAGGAGTACAGCGGCAGCTCGGCGCGGGCGGTCAGCGTCACCGACACCGTCGTCCCGTCGGTCTGGACGTCGACGAGGGAGAGCCCGGTGAGCTGGTCGGCGAGGCCGGCCGACCGAACGTAGGCGACCACCGCGGCGTCGACCGATGCCGGGTCGAGGGGGACGTCGCCGTCCGCGGCCTCCCCGGAGTACACGGCGGGCAGGTCCGCGGCCTGCGCACCGGCGAGCGCGGCCGCGTCGGCCGCCCCTGCCAGCGCCCGGCGGGTGAGAAACAGCCTCGAGACGTCGACGACCACGGCGACGAGCAGCAGTGCGACCACGGCGAGACCCAGGGTGAGGACCAGCACCGACCCCGACTCGCCCGCGACCCGAGCACGGCGGTGCGTGGGAGTCGTGGCGGGTGTCATGGCCGTCCCGCCGCGTACACGTCCACGACCTCTCGGTGCTCGGCGTGCACCGCGACCGAGGCGACCGGCCGACCGAGCAGGGCCGGCACGAGCGGCAGCGGCACGGCGGCGTCGACCCGGACCGTGACCGCCGCCCCGGGTGTGAGGCACGGCTGGGCCGAGCAGGCCAGCGTCAGCCGCACCGATCCCGCGTCCAGGCCGTGGTCGCGCAGCGCGACGTCGGCGGCCGCCTGGGCGCGCAGCTCGGCGTCCCCGCCACTACCACTGGTGACGAAGCCGCGGCCGGCCTCACGCGCCGCGGCCGAGGCCGCGTAGGCGGCGCGCTGCACCTCGAACGCGGCCAGCAGGACGTACACCAGGGGGACGAGGAGCAGCACGGCGAGGAACACGAACTCGATCGGCGCCGAGCCCTCGTCCCGAGCGGCAGGGGTCACGGCTGGCCCTCGTCCCACGCGTGCCCTCGGACGACGAGAGTCTGGTCCGGCCCGAGCAAGCCCACCAGGGGCAGCCGGGCGCGCACCTCGACGACGACGGTGCGGGAGCCGGCGACGTCCTCGAACCCGGCGGCCACGTCCTGCACGAGGTCGGAGCCGAAGGACTCCTCGATCAGGGCACGGGCCCGCTGCGCGCCGTCGTCCGGCTCGCGGTCGGCGTTGGCGGCGTACCGGGCGCCCTCCGCCGCAGCCGCCACGAGCGTGTTGCGCACGTGCAGGGCGACCCCGAGCTGGACCACACCGAGGAACAGCAGGACGACCAGCACCGAGACGAGCACGAAGTCGACGACGGCCGACCCTTCCTCCCGCTGCGAGCGGCTACGGGCCGCGGACACCGTCGAGCGCCGAGGTGAAGATGCTCGTGAGCTGCTCGTCGGCGACGAGCCACAGCGCCGTGACCAGTCCCGCGGTCATCACGGTGACGAGCACCCAGCCCGGGACGTCACCGCGCTCCCGGTCCGCGGGCCCGCCGAGCGCGCCGGCCCGGTGCACGACCCGGAGCAGGAGGTCGAGGAGTGGAGTCATGGGGTTTCCTTTCGTCGTCCCGCTCAGGGTGAGCCGAGGGAGAGGCCGTAGAAGCCGGGGAACAGGGCGAAGACCACCGAGACCGGCAGCACCAGGAACACCACCGGGACCATCATGGCGATCTCGCGGCGCGCACCGGTCTCGATGAGGGCACGGCGACCGGCCTCACGGACGTCGACCGCCTGCGACCGAAGCACGTCGGCCAACGGCGTGCCGCGCTCGACCGCCACGACCACGCCGTCGACGAAGCGCCGCATGGCCGGCAGCGCCGTGCGGTCGGCGAGCCGCTGCAGCGCCTGGACCAGGGTCGCGCCCGCCCGGGCGTCCGCCAGGGCGCGACCCAGCTCCCGGGCCAGCTCACCGCGGCTGAGCGAGGCCACCCGCTCCAGCGCCCCGACCGGGCCCTCACCGGCCGCCACGGACAGGGCGAGCAGCTCGGCCACGGTGGGCAGCTCGGCCATCATCCGCTCCTGCCGAGCCGCCACCGCGCGGCTGAGCCACCGGTCCCGGAGCAGGACGCCGGTCAGCCCCGCCAGCAGGCTCAGCACGAGCAGCGCCACCGGGCGGATGTCACGGCCCGACGCGGCCAGCAGCAGCCCGACGACCGCCGCGGCGGCGACGCCGAACCCGCCCCAGACGAGTTGCTCGGCCCGGAACCGCTCGACGCTGCCGCCGCCGACGAGGTCCAGCCGGGCACGCACCGAGGCACTGCCACCGAGTACCCGGTCGAGCTGCCGGACCGCGTCGGCCAGCACCGGCCGCAGCAGCCGCTCCAGGGTCGGGAACGGGGAGAGGGTGCGCGCCGGTTCGGCGAGCAGCCGGGACGGGGTGACGGCGTCACGCAGGTAGGGCCCGACCCGGTCGTCCAGGGTGGGCCGGCGCAGCATCGGCAGCCGGCTGACGGCCAGTGCCAAGCCGGTGCCCGCCATCAGCCCGACCAGGGCCCCGCTCGCAGCCGCGGTCACCGCAGCACCCGTTCCTCACGCGGCAGACGACCGATGCGCACCATGAGCCGGTAGGCCACGACGGAGACCGCGCCACCGGTGCCGAGGACGACCAGCCCGGCCGTGGAGTCGTACGCCGTCACCGCCTCCGGGCGCAGCGAGAGCAGCGCCAGCACCACCCACGGCGCCGCCACGGCGAGCCGGGCGGCGTTGACGGCCCACGCCTGACGGCTCTCCAGCTCGCCGCGGGTGCGGGCGTCCTCGCGCAGGAAGCCGGACAGGGTGCGCAGCAGCCGGCCGAGGTCGTTGCCGCCGACCTCCCGCGCGACGCGCAGCGCCTCGACCACCCGGTCGCCCGTCGGGTCGGCGAGAGAGTCCTTGAGCCGGTCCAGGCTCGGCCCGAACCGGCCCGTCGCACGGTAGTCCGCCGCGAAGCGGGCGAAGGCAGGACGCAGCTGCTCGGGTCCTCGGGTGCCGAGCTGGGCGAGCGCCTCGGGCAGCGAGAGCCCGGCCCGCACGGCCGATGCCAGGTCGTCGACGACGTCCGGCCAGGCCCCTTGGAGGGCCGCGGCACGCTGCCGGCGGTGCCGCTGCACGAGGGCGATGGGCAGGTACGCGGCGAGCACACCGAACGCCGCACCGATCACGACGGACCGGCTGACCCCCGCCGCGACGACGAACCCCACCACGCCCACCCCGACGCAGGAGAGCCCCACGCGTAGCGGGGTCACCCCCTCCAGCCCGGCCTGGACAAGGGCGTCAGACACCCGGTCACGGGTGCCCTGAGTCGGGGGCTCCGAGAGCTGGTCGTCGGTCAGCGCCCACCAGACGAGGACGACGCCGAGGCCGAGGAGCAGCCCGAGGACGGCGCCCATCAGCGCCCCTCCGTCGACCCGTGCCGTAACACGTCCGCCAGGTCGAAGCCGGCCCGGGTGAACCGGTCCTGGTGCGGCGGGTACCCGTCGGCGCGGACCAGGGCACCGTCTCGGGTGACGAACACGTCCTCGACCTCGACCACGTCACCCTCGACGCGGCCCGGGACGGCCACGATCTCGCGCACCCGACGTCGCCCGTCGGCGTCCGTCGCGGTGTGGACGACGACGTCGACGCAGGACGCGACCGTGGGCAGCACGAACGCGGTCGTGACGTTCTCTCCGGCCAGCAGCGGCAGCGTGCACATCTTCACCACCGCCTCGCGGGCGGAGTTGGCGTGCACCGTGCACATGCCTGGAACCCCACTGTTGAGGGCGACCAGCAGGTCCAAGCACTCCTCCTGCCGGACCTCGCCGACGATCAGGCGGCTCGGGCGCATCCGCAGCGCCTCCTTGACCAGCCGTCGCAGCCGGATCTCGCCGGTGCCTTCGAGGTTGGCCTGCCGGGTCTGCATCGCCACGACGTCGGGGAGCAGCGGCTGGATCTCGAAGACCTCCTCGCAGGTGATCACCCGCTCCCGCGCGGGAATCGCGTTCGCCAGCGTGTTGAGTAGCGTTGTCTTGCCGGCCTGCGTGCCACCCGCGACGAGGATGTTGAGACCGCTGACCACGCAGGCCTCGAGGAACCGGGCGGCCTGGGGGGTCAGGGTGCCCAGCCCCACGAGGTCGCCCAGGTGGGCAGCGCGGACGACGAACTTGCGGATGTTGACGGCCCAGTGCCGCCGGGTCACGTCGGGGATGACGACGTGCAAGCGGCTGCCGTCGGGGAGCGTGGCGTCGACGAAGGGGCTGGACAGGTCGACCCGCCGACCGGAGGTCTTGAGCATCCGCTCCACGAGGTCCTGCACGACCCCCGCTGCGAGGATCGTCGTGGTGAGCTCGCTGCGGCCCTCCCGGGCGACGAACACCCTGCCCGGCTCGTTGACCCACACCTCCTCGACCGTGGGGTCGTCGAGGTAGCGCTGCAGGGGCCCGAAGCCCGCGACCGCGTCGAGCACCGACCGCACCGCTGAGCCGACATCCACCAGCGGCGGCAGGCCGCCGGACAGGCTGCGCTCGTCGTAGTCGGCGACGACCTCCTCGACGAGGCCGCGCACGGCCAGCGGGTCGGTCAGGGGGTCCAGCCCGCGCCGTCTGACCAGCTCCCGGACCTCGTCCTCGACGACCGCGACGGCATCCACCGCCTACCCCCCGCCCGGGCGCCCTCCCCTGGTCACGCCCTCGGTGGCCGCAACCTAAGCCCACCGCACACGGCTGCTCAATGCCCCAGTGGAGGGACTGTGGACAACCCTGCGCACCCGGCGCCTACGCAGCGCAGCGGTCGTGACCGGACCGCCTGGTGGCAGTCGATGAGCTGTGCTCCTCGACAGCGTTCGGGGAGACACTCGTCCCATGGCACCGCGGCCGAGCCGGGCCCTGCAGCGGTTGCTCGTCGGGGCAGTGTCCCTGGCGCTGGCAACGGTCCTCCTCGTGGTCGTCCTGCCGGAGGTCACCGGCGCGGCCTGGGTCGACATCTGGGCAGAGCTGCGCCGGCTGACCCCCGCACAGGTCACCGCCCTCACTGCGCTGTGGCTCGTCGGCGTGGTGGCGTTCAGCTGGGTGCTCACCGGCGCGCTGCCGGGCCTGACGCACGGCCAGGCCGTCACGATGAACCTGGCCGGCTCGGCGGTGTCGAACGTTGTGCCGTTCGGCGGCGCGCTCGGCGTGGCGGTGAGCTACGCGATGGCCCGCTCCTTCGGCTTCCGTCGATCCAGCTTCGGGCTGTTCGCCGCTGTCACCGGGCTGTTCATCGGCGTGGCGAAGCTGGCCCTGCCGCTGCTCGGCCTGCTCGGCCTGCTCGCCACCGGGCGGCTGCCGACCAGACGGCTCGTCCTCATCGCCGGGCTGGGGGCCGCCGCGCTCGCCGTGCTCACCGTGGCCGTCGTGGGGGCGCTGACGAGCGACCGCATCGCCCGTGGGGTCAGCCGCGCCGTCGACACCGTTGGCGGTGTCGTGCTGCGCCTGGTCCGCTCGCCGCGCACCCTCGACTCCGGGCGCGTCATCGTCGACCTGCGCGACCGGTCCGCCGACCTGATCCGGCACGGGTGGCCGTCGATGACCGCAGGCCTGGCGGGATTCTTCGGGATACAGGCGCTGCTGCTGTGGACGATCCTGCAGATGCTCGGTGGCACGCTCGGCCCCACCGAGGTGTTCGCGGGGTTCGCCCTGGGTCGGCTGCTGAGCGCCGCGGTGGTCACGCCCGGCGGGGTAGGCATCGCCGAGACGGGAGCAGCGGGGCTGCTCGTGGCGCTCGGCGGTGACCCGGCAGTCAGCGCGGCGGGGGTCCTGCTCCTGAGCGGCTACACCTACCTCATCGAGATCCCGGCCGGTGCGGTCAGCACCCTGGTCTGGTGGTGGCGGCGGTCGTGGCGACGTCCG
>JALOLN010000138.1 GCA_025455945.1 Actinomycetes bacterium | reverse complement strand
CATGGGGCTGAAGCTCAACCTGCCGCCGGAGTACCTGCTCGTGCACCGGGTCTGGCTCGGCGGGCTGGGGGTGCTGTGCCAGCTCGGGGCCGAGGTCCCCATGCGCTCCGAGATGGACACCTGGCTGCCCGGGTTCGCCGAGGCCTAGAACCACTCCGCGTCGAGACGGCCCTCGATCGCTCGCAGGTGCACACGGGAGCACCGCTCGCAGTACCACGCCTGCCGGCCGCCCTCGACGGACGACGTCCAGGTGAGCGGCGGCACCGTGGCGTCACCGGGCGGTGCCGCACCGCACCACGCGCAGGCGACCATGGCGGCGCCGGTCACCGGGGCTCCAGGTACACGAAGCCGGGCCCGACGTCCCGGTGGGCCACCCCGGCGTCGGCCAGCGCCGTGCCCCACTCGCCCCGGACGCCGGGGTCGGCGGCCTCGAACCCGTGGTCGGCGGTCAGCAGCACGGTGACGTCGTCGGCCACGCCGAGCGCGTCGAGACGGTCGAGGAAGGCCCCCAGCCGACGGTCGGCGTCGGCCAGCGCCGCGCGGGAGGGCGCGGACCGCGGACCGCCGGCGTGGTGGCCGGTGTCCGTGCCCACCGTGTTCCACCACAGCAGGGCAGGCGCGTCGGCGGGCCGCTCCCACAGCTGCAGCACCTGCTCCAGGCCGATGTCGTCGACCTGGGTGGCCCAGGCGTAGTCGGGGTCGACCCGGACGAACCGCTGCGTGGCGAACCGGCTCGTCGTCGGGTCGGGCAGCATCGAGTCCAGGGCGTGGGCGCCCTCGGCCGAGCCCGACGCGCGGATCAGGCCCATCGTCGAGTAGGTCGCGCCGCGGTCCACCGGCTCGTTGACGCTCGCCGTGCCCCGGGCCGGGTCGCTGCCGCCGACCCACTCGAACACCGTCGAGGTGCCCGGCCGCACCCAGTCCGCCCACCGGTGCCAGGTCCGGGAGTCGTTGGGCACCACCGTCTCCCCCGTCACCCGGTCCACGTAGGCGTTGCCGACGACGCCGTGCCGCCCGGGACCGACGCCGGTCAGCGCGCTGGTGTGGTTGACGAGAGTGAGGCTGGGGAACTCCGCGACGGCGCCGCCGCGCAGGGCCAGGCCGCGCTCGAGCAGCCGCGCGACGTGGGGCAGCGCACCGGTGCCGGCCAGGTGCAGCAGGTCGCCGGCGTTCGCGCCGTCCCACAGCAGCCCGACCACCCAGCGGGTGGCCCCCGGGGCCACCAGGTCCGTGCGCGGCCGGCCGTCCAGGCAGGTGGGGAGCCGCTCGGCCGCCCCGACGGCGGCGGCCATGGTCGGGCCCACGTCCACGACGCGGGCGTGGTCGTCCACGACTCCTCGGGCCGCGACCCCCGGCCCGGACAGCAGCAGCGGCGCACGGGACTGGACGACGTTGAGCGAGCCGTGCTCGCCGGCGTGCCCGCCCTGCTCGGGGAAGTAGTGCCGGGCGGTGTGCACGACGGCCACGTCCGGCGCCCGGTCGACGGCCGCGAACAGCGAGGCCAGCCGCAGGTCCGGGTAGGGGTAGGCGTGCCGCTCGTTGGGCGGTGACGGGTCGGCCGCCTCCGCCGCGTAGTCGGCGAACCGCATCGGGTCGGTGTCGGCCACCGGGTTGCGCCCGTGCAGCACCTCCGCCGGCAGGCCCACCCGCAGCCGGGCGGCTCCGGCGCTGTTCGCGACGACGACCGCCCCGTCGTCGGCACGGTAGGCGACCAGGTCGACGATCGGCGCCAGCCGCTGCTGCGTCAGGGCCTCGACCGCCCGCCCGGTGTCCGGGTGCACCCCCACCGCCGCCTCCCGTCGTCCTACGCTGGCGCGGTGCCCCACCTCGAGCGCTGGCAGATGGCGCTGAGCGGTGCGATGGCGCTGCCCGCCCTCGCCCTGCTCGTCGACCGCGACCCCAGGCTACGGCGGTGGCGCTGGTCGGGCACGGCCGCTGCGGTCGCCCGGGAGACGGCGGTCGTGCTCGCCCTGTTCACCGTGTGGCAGCTCGCGGCCCGGGCGGCGCTGCGCCAGGTGTCCGGGGCCTTCGACCACGCCGCCGCCGTCCTGGCCGCCGAGCGCTGGCTGCCGCTGCCCACCGAGCTGTGGGTCCAGCAGGCCGTGCTGCCGCACGAGACGCTGGTCCGCTGGGCGAACACGTTCTACGTCTACGCCCACCTCAACTCGATGATGGTGTTCCTGGCCTGGATGTTCCTCCGGCACCGCGCCGAGTACCCGCGCACGCGCACGCTCATGGTCGTGGTCACCGGCACCTGCCTGCTGCTCCAGATGGTGCCGGTGGCCCCGCCGAGGATGCTCGCGGAGCTCGGGTTCGTCGACACGGCGCTGCGCTACGGACAGTCCGTCTACGGTCCCTTCGGCTCCGGGATCGCCAACCAGCTCGCGGCGATGCCGTCGGTGCACGTGGCCTGGGCCGCGCTCATCGCGGTCGTCGTGGTCGCCGTCGGCCGCAGCCCCTGGCGCTGGCTGGTCGTCGTCCACCCGGTGCTGACGATGGTGGTCGTGGTCGCCACCGCCAACCACTACTGGCTCGACGGGATCGTGGCGGTGGCCATCCTCGCCGTCGCCCTGCCCGTCGTGGGGGCACGCTGGTCAGGCGGCCACCTCCGACTTGCGGGGGCGGCCACGCGGCCGCTTGCGGGGCACGACGACACCCGCGACGAGCAGCTCACCGCCCCAGACGCCCCAGGGCTCCCGGCGCTCCAGCGCACCGGCGAGGCAGGCCAGCCGGACGGGGCAGTCCGCGCACAGCGACTTGGCGTACTCGACGTCCGCCGGGCTCTCCGCGAAGAACAGCTCGGGGGGCTCGGACCGGCACGGGATCGCCGCGCCGGATCGCTCGACCTCGGCGATCAGCCGGATCAACATCGGTGTCACCTCTGACGTAGCACCACGGGGTGGGGTGGACGGGGAGGACGGGAGGCAAAGCAGAAGGCCGCGGATCCCGGGTCTCGGGTTCCGCGGCCTGAAGGTGCGCCGGCCGGTGGGGCTAGACCGGGGGGGATGGGCGCGCGGGTGCGACCGAGACGGCGGTCGACGCGAACGGGAAGCCGCTGATCACCGTCGGTCACCTCCCGCCATCGTCCGGGGCGCCCGATGCGCCCGGCTGCGACCTGCAGGCTAGCGCAGCCACCGTACGGGCAGGCAACCCCATTTCGACGGGGTCAGGCCCCGGCCAGCTGCTCGAGCACCTCAGCGCCGTAGCGCTGCAGCTTCGCGGGTCCGACGCCGTTGATCTCCGCGAGCTCGCCCAGGGACGCCGGCCGTCGGGCGGCGATCGCCTCGAGCGTGGCGTCGGTGAACACGACGTAGGCCGGCACGGAGTCGGTCCGTGCGCGCTCCAGCCGCCAGGCCCGCAGCCGCTCGAACACCGCCTCGTCGTACGCCGGAGGGCAGTCCGCGCACCGGCCTCGGGTCCGGTCGGCGCCGCTCACCAGGGGCGCCCCACACCCACTGCACACCGTGGGCAGGACGCCGCCCGCCCGGCCGCGCCGCCCGCGCCTGCGGTCCGCGGACCCGGCCCGGCCGGCCGCGGGCTCGTCGTCCGCCGGACGCAGCCCGTCGAGGAACCGGGACGGCCGCCGCACCGCCCGGCCGCCCGGCGCGCGGGCGGCGGCCCAGGACAGGCTGAGGTGCTCCCGTGCCCGGGTGACCCCGACGTAGAGCAGCCGGCGCTCCTCCTCCACCTGCTCCGGGGTCTCCGCGTAGGAGATCGGCAGGGTGCCGTCGACCAGCCCCACGAGGAACACCGCGTCCCACTCCAGGCCCTTCGCCGCGTGCAGGCTGGCCAGGGTCACACCCTCGACCGTCGGGGCGTGCTGCGCGGCGATCCGCTCGTCGAGCTCGGCGACCAGCTGCGACAGCCCGGCGTCGGGGCGGTCGGCGGTGAGCTGCTCGGCCAGCCCGACGAGAGCGTTGAGGGACTCCCAGCGGTCTCGGGTGGCCCCCGCGCCGGACGGCGGCTGAGGCTGCCAGCCGGCGCTGGCCAGCACCGCGCGCACGTCGTCCGCGAGCGTCCCGGGGGGCGCGAGGTCGGCATCGGCGGCGACCGACCCGCCCGCTCGGGCCGCCCCCCGCAGCAGCAGGACCGCCTCGCGGACCTCGGGCCGCTCGAAGAACCGCTCGGCCCCGCGCAGCAGGTACGGGATCCCGGCGTCGGCCAGCGCCTCCTCGAACACCTCCGACTGGGCGTTGATCCGGTAGAGGACGGCGATCTCGCTGGCCGGCGTCCCCGCGGCCAGCAGGGTGCGCACCCGGGCGGCCGTCGCGGCGGCCTCGGCCGGCTCGTCGGGGTGGGCGGCGAACGTCGGCGCCGGCCCGGCCGGCCGCTGGGCGACCAGCTCCACCCCCGCCTGGGACACCCGGCCCCGCGCCCCGCGCAGCAGCCCGTTGGCCAGCGCCACCACCTGCGGGGTCGAGCGGTAGTCGCGGACCAGCCGGACGACCGTCGCGCCCGGGTAGCGCTGGGGGAAGCCCAGCAGGTAGGCCGGGGAGGCCCCGGTGAACCCGTAGATGGTCTGGGCCGCGTCACCGACCACGCAGACGTCGTCACGGCCGCCGAGCCACAGCTCGAGGAGGGCCTGCTGCAGCGGGTTGACGTCCTGGTACTCGTCGACGACGAGGTGCCGGTACTGCGCGCGCACCGCGTCCGCGACGTCGGCGCGCTCCTCGAGGATCGCGACGGTGAGCAGCAGCACGTCCTCGAAGTCGAGGACGCCGCGAGCCCGCTTGGTCTCCTCGTAGCCCGCGTAGACCTGCGCGACCTGGGCGTGGTCGAGGTCCGCGGGTGCGGTGCGCCCGGCCCGCCCGGCGGCCAGCGCGTAGTCGTCCGGCGCCGTCCGGGTCACCTTGGCCCACTCGATCTCGGCGGCCAGGTCGCGGATGCCGGCCGGCCCCGGGCGCAGCCGGGACCGGCCGGCCGCCTCAGCCACCAGACCCGCCTTGCTGGGCACCAGCCGCGGCAGCTGGCCACCGACGACCTTGGGCCAGAAGTAGCCGAGCTGCCGCAGGGCGGCGCTGTGGAACGTGCGGGCCTGCACGCCCCCCACACCCAGCCCGCGCAGCCGGCCGCGCATCTCCCCCGCCGCGCGGGTCGTGAACGTCACGGCCAGCACCCGCTGCGGGGCGTACACCCCGCTGTGCACGCCGTAGGCGACCCGGTGGGTGATCGCGCGGGTCTTGCCGGTCCCTGCACCGGCAAGGACGCACACCGGTCCGCGCAGCGCCGTGGCCACCGCCCGCTGCTCGGGGTCGAGCCCGGCGAGGACGGCGTCCGCGTCGGCGGGCGGGTGCGCGGTCACGAGCCCCGACGCTACCCCCGGGGTGCGTCAGGCCCGCCCCTGTGCGAGAATGGTTGAAATCGCAAGGAAACCCGGTGCGCCGGGCGGTCGAGAAAGGGACCTCGGTGTCGCTCACGATGTACACGACGACGTGGTGCGGCTACTGCCGGCGCCTCAAGGGCCAGCTCGACCGGGTCGGCATCGCCTACCGCGAGGTCGACATCGAGCGCGACCCGGTCGCCGCGCAGGTCGTCGAGAGGGTCAACGCCGGCAACCAGACGGTGCCTACCCTGGTGTTCCCCGACGGCACCGCCCTGACCAACCCGAGCGTGCGCGAGGTCCAGGCGCTGCTGGCCTGCTGAGGCGGCCGAGGCGGCTGGGGTGGCGCCTCACCAGAGGCGACCGGTGTCGTCCAGCGGCCCGCCGTACCAGTGCTCGACGAGCCGGCGCGCGATC
>JALOLN010000137.1 GCA_025455945.1 Actinomycetes bacterium | reverse complement strand
GGGTTCTCCGACCCGGCAGCGCGCGCGCTGGCGCACCGGGACGTCGCCTCGGCCTGGCACGACTACCTCAACACCGAGAACGAGGGCCGGCCGGTCCTGCTGCTCGGCCACTCCCAGGGCACCGGCGAGCTGGTCCAGCTGATCCAGGAGGAGATCGACGGCAACCCGGCGGTGCTGTCCCGGCTGGTGTCGGCGATGCTCATCGGCGGGCAGGTGACCGTCCGGCCGGGGGTCGACGTGGGCGGCTCGTTCCAGAACGTCCCGGCGTGCCGCAGCCGCAGCCAGACCGGCTGCGTGGTGGCGTACAACACCTTCGCCGAGCCGCCGCCCGCGGTCTCGTTCTTCGGGCGCACCTCGACCGGCCGCCAGGTGCTGTGCGTCAACCCGGCAGCACCCCCCGGGGGGCGGGCCGGGCTGGACCCCTACGTCCCGCGCAGCTCCGCCGCTGGGGCGCAGGACGTCGTCGGCTTCACCGCCTACCCGGACGCGGTGGTGGGGGAGTGCCGGTCCGGGGACGGCGCGGACTGGCTGCAGGTCGGACCGGCCCCCGGGGTCGCACCGCTAGGCGACGCGCTGTCCTCCGACCGCGACCCCGCCTGGGGGCTGCACCGGATCGACGTCAACGTCGCCCTCGGCGACCTCGTCGACCTCGCCGCGCAGCAGGCCGCGACGTTCGGCTGACCTCAGCCGGCGGCGCGGGGCTCCCAGCGGAAGAACCGCCACGCGACCGCGGCGGCGCCGACGGTCCACGCCAGCAGGACGGCGAGGTGGACGCCGAGGTCGCCCCAGTCGATCGCGGCGGGGCCGGTGGCCTGGAAGGCGGCCACCGCGAAGTGCCGCAGCGGGAACGTCCAGCCGATGACGTTGAGCAGGGTGGGCAGCTCGTCGGAGAGCAGGAAGATCCCCGAGACGAACGACAGCGGCAGGAGCGTGCCCAGGGTCACCGCGGTCACGGTGCGGGTGCTCCCGACGAGCCCGGCCACCATGAGGCCGAGCGCGGCGCAGCAGGCGGTGCCGACCAGGAGGACGAGGACGAACACCGGCGCCCGGCCGAGGGAGATCCGGACGCCGAAGAACGCGATGCCGGCGAGCAGCGTCACCGCGGTGATGACGGCGGCCACGAAGAACGCCGATCCGATGCGCCCCCCGATGTACGCCCACGGCGGCAGCGGGCTGCCGCGCAGCCGCTTCAGCACCCCACGCTCGCGGGACTGGGTGACCGCCTCCGGGAGGTTCACGTACGCCGCCACCGCGATGCCGTACACGGCGAAGACCGGCGTCGTGTACTGCTCGAGGTCCACGCCCAGGAAGCGCGAGCCCTCGTTCGCGATGCCGAAGAAGACCAGCAGCAGCACCGGGAAGACGACCGAGAAGAAGACCGCACCCGCGTCGCGGAGCGTCATCCGGTTGGCGTGGCGCACCTGCCCCCACAGCAGCGCGGACGCCGCGGGGGCCCGATTGACGGTGACTGCCCCCACGGCACCGACGGCCCCTGCCGCGGCGCCAGCCGGCACCGCCGCCCCGGTGGTGCCGTGCCGTCCGAGCGAGGTGCCCCGGCGGGGCTCCCAGCGGA
Source organism: Actinomycetes bacterium (assembly GCA_025455945.1). Classification (GTDB taxonomy): domain Bacteria; phylum Actinomycetota; class Actinomycetes; order Prado026; family Prado026; genus Prado026. The sequence continues at coordinate 4,177 of JALOLN010000137.1, read as the reverse complement.
AGTAGCGGGCGGCGACGAGCAGGCCCCCGACGGTCCAGGCGGCCATGACGAGCAGGTGGTCGGCGTACCAGCCGGAGCCGGACAGGTACGGGTTGAGGTCGTCCGCGACGGCGTTGGCCAGGTGCTTGAGCGGGAAGACCCAGCCGAGCCGCTCCAGCCAGGTGGGCAGCTCTCCGAACCCGAAGATGTCGGAGATGAACGCCAGCGGGATGAGCAGCCCGGTCGTCACGGCGTTGACGCCGGACGCGGTCGGGACGACGGCGACGACCGCGAGCCCGAGGGTGGCGAAGCACGCGATGCCCAGGGCCAGCGTGACCACCAGCGCCACCCAGGTGCGGCCCAGCACCTCGACCTCGTAGACGACGACGCCGACCCCGAGCAGCAGGACCACCGCGATGAGGGAGACCCAGGTCGCCGACCCCACCCGGCCGGCGAGGTACAGCCGCGGGGACAGCGGCGTCCCACGGATCCGCTTGAGGACGCCGCTCTCCCGGTCCGTCGCGACGCCGATGGCGAAGGACGCGAACGAGGCCATGGCGACGCCGTACACGGCGAAGACGGGGGCGAGGAACTGGGCCAGCCGGATGCCGCTGCGGTCGTCGAGGGTGGGGTTGCCGACGACGCCGAGCAGGATGACGAGGAACGACAGGGGGAAGACGAGGGTGAAGAACGCCGCGACGGGTGTGCGCCAGAACGAGCGGTTGGCGTGCCGGACCTGGCCCCACCACAGGGCCGGCACCGAGGGCCGGGTGCTCACGGCGTCCCGCCGTCAGGCGACTCCGGCGTCTCGGTGAGCTCGAGGTAGACGTCCTCGAGGGAGGGCCGCTGCAGGGTCAGCGCCTCGAGCTCCAGGCCGCGCCCGACGGCCCACGACGTCAGCGCGGCGACGTCCGCGGTGGGGGAGTCCGAGGGGACCTCCACGGTCGTGCCCTTGACCCGGGGGTCGCGCCCGACCGCCGGCAGGTCGGCGAGCGGGAGACCCTCGGGCACCCGGAAGGAGATGACCGAGCCGGCCCCGCTGCCGGCGGCGAGCTGCTCGGGCGAGCCGACCGCGACGACCTGGCCGTCCTTGATGACGGCGACCCGGTCGGCGAGGTGCTCGGCCTCGTCCATGTAGTGCGTGGTGAGCAGGACCGTCTTGCCGAGGTCGCGCAGGGCGTCGACGAGCACCCATGCCTGGCGGCGGGCACTGGGGTCGAACCCGGTCGTGGGCTCGTCGAGGAAGAGCAGCTCGGGGTCACCGGCCAGGCCGAGCGCCAGGTCGAGGCGGCGGCGCTGGCCCCCGCTGAGCGTCTTGACGCGGGCGCCGGCCTTCTCGGTCAGCCCCACGAGGCCGATGAGCTCCTCGACGTCCCGCCGGCGCGGGTACAGGGAGGCCTGCAGCGCCACCAGCTCCCGGACGCTGAACTCCTCGTCGAAGCCGGCCTCCTGCAGCACGATCCCGATCCGCTCGCGGTACTCGCGCCCTCCCGTGCCGGGGTCGTGCCCGAGCACGCTCACCTCACCGGAGGTGCGGGACCGGTGGCCTTCGAGGATCTCGACGGTCGTGGTCTTGCCGGCCCCGTTGGGGCCGACCAGGGCGAAGATCTCTCCCTCGGCCACGGTGAAGGACAGCCCTCGCACGGCGTGGACGTCCCCGTAGCGCTTGTGCAGGTCCTGGACGATGACGACGTCGGCCATGGTCCTTGCGTAGCAGAGGCGACGCCGCCGCGGGAGGGACCGAGGGACCTGCGGTCAGCGACGGACCATGCCGTAGGCGTAGGTCGGGCGGACCTCCAGCAGCAGCCGACGGTCGGCGACCATGGCTCGGCGGTAGTCGTCCCAGTCCGGGTGCTCCCCGACGCTGCCGCGGTAGTACGCGACGAGCGCGTCGACGGTCGCGTCGTGCGGGTCCTGCGCGACCGGCGTCAGCGACGCCTCGCCCTCGAGGACGACGTAGGACCAGAAGTCGTCGGCCACGACGTGCAGGGACACCCGGGGGTCACGGCGCAGGTTGCGCGTCTTGGCCCGGTCGTCGGTCAGCGACACCCGGACGACGCCGTCGGCGTCGGTCCACTGGAAGACGTTGGAGGACTGGGGGCGTCCGTCGGCCTTGAGGGTGACGATGACGCAGCGGGGGTGGGTGCGGGCGTAGCCCAGGGCAGTGGCGAGGTCCATGCGGCCAGGGTCGCACGGACCTCGCCACTCACCGACGGCGTCAGCCCCGCTTGGCGTTGTCGAGGCGGATCCTCGCCCAGGTGCTGGCGTGGTCGGACGGCCACAGCCCGCTCGGGGTCCGGTCGGCCTCCTCGTCCCCGACGACCTCGGCCTCGAGCGCGGTGAAACCCGCGCTCACGAAGACGTCGTCGATGCGGTGGTCGAGCGTGCTGGCTGTGTTGTCCAGGGCGCTCTGCCCGCTGGTCCAGCCCGCGGAGCCGCAGGGGTTGCGCGGGTAGACCAGCGGCCAGACCTCGGTGAGGCCGGCGGCCTCGAGGGTGCCGTACGCCACGATGTTCTGGTCCCCGGCCCACTCGGGCTGGCCGAGCCGGTAGTCCTTGCACATCGTCGGCCGGACGTTGAGGTCACCCACCAGCACGAACGGGTACGGGGACGCCGTGACCGCGGCCGCCAGCTCCACCGCCTGCGGGTTGCGGATCTGGTCCTTCAGCGGCGGGTTCCCGTAGGCCTCGAAGTGGGTGTTGGCGAACCGGAAGGTGCGACCGCGCACGGTCACGTCGACCGCCGACCAGCCGCGGGGGACGTCGATCGTCTGGCCGGCGACGCTCACCTGGAGCTTCGCGGCGAAGGTGTGGTTCTGGGTGGCCCCGAGGCGAATGCGGCCGCGGCTGAGCGAGGCGGACCGCACGAGGATGACGTCACGGTCGGTGAACGTCGCGAACCGCAGCCCGGTCGGCGTGATGACGGGCAGGGGGAACGTGACGTTGGAGAAGTTCGTGTTGGCCGTGACGAAGGTGTACGGCGTACCGAGCGCCGCCAGGTCGGCGAGCAGCAGGGACAGGGCGTCGTAGTCGGTGACGAACGGCCCGGTGGGGCTCGCCGATGAGGCCCAGGTCGAGACCTCGTTGAGGCCGACGAGGTCGGGCTGCTCGGCGACGATCTGCCGGGCCACCGCTATGGCGCGCTCGGGGATCTTGCTGTCCTGCATCTCGGTCCAGATGGCGCTGGTGGCCGCGATCGGGTCCGCCCCCGGGGCGAACAGCGGCTGCAGGTCGGCGCCGAAGTACATGTTGTAGATCTGGACCCCGCCGACCCCGGACGACGGGGTCTGGGGACCAGGCGGTGCGGCAGCGGCGGCTGCCGGTGCGGACGCGGCGATGACGGTCGCGGCGACGGCTGCCAGCGCGGCGCGCCAGCGGACGGATGGACGCTTCACGGCGCTCTCCCCCTCGGGACGGTGGATCCGTTGCCAGCATCGGACCCCCGCCCCCCGGCGGGCGCCAGTGACCTAAGACCCGTCCACGGGGAGGTCGTCGATGGCGGCGAGCAGCCGGCCCCGGCAGGCCTCCACCGTCTGCGCCGACCGGGCCAGCGCCTCGGCGCTGGAGGCCACCGCCGGCCCGCGCAGGGCGACGTCCTCCGTCAGCGCACTGCCCAGGGCCGCCACGGCCCCCGAGACGCGGTTGAGCCGGCCGGCCCGGGTGTCGTCGGGGACCTTGGGGCCGAGCTGGTACAGGCCCGCTTGCAGGTCGTCGAGCCGGCGCTTGCCGTCCGGCCACTGCTGCTGGACCTGCGCGTCCGGCGTCAGCCGGTTGGTCACCGACGGCGCGAGCGAGTCGTGCACCCACCGGGCCTCGGCGAGCAGGCCGCCGTAGCGCTCGTCCCACGCGCGGCGCCGCGACGCGGCGACCGCGAGCCAGGCGCCCCCGCCCACGACGACGAGGCCGAGCAGTAGCCACACCCACCACGGGACACCGCCGGTGTCCTCCCCCGCAGCGGCGGGGGTCGGCGAGGGGGTGGGCGTCTCCGACGGCGTCTCGGAGGGGGTTGGCGTCGGACTGGGGGTCTCGGAGGGGGTCGGAGTTGCTGTGACGGTCGCGGTCGCCGTGGCGGTCACCGTCTGCGTGGGGGTCGGCGACGCCGAGGGTGCCTCGCTGGTCGGGGTCGGTGTCGACGTGGGCGCGACCGTGGACCGCGACGGCGCCGGGGTGTTCTCGGCGGTCTCTGTCGGTGTGGGCTC
>JALOLN010000023.1 GCA_025455945.1 Actinomycetes bacterium | reverse complement strand
GCCGAACAGCCCCAGCAGCCGCTCGGCCAGCTCGACCGCCGGCGGGCTGATGGCCAGGTTCGAGGTGTGGCCGAGGGTCGCGACCTGCCGGGAGACGGCCTCGACGACGGCCGGGTGCGCGTGCCCCAGGGCGTTGACCGCGATCCCGGCCAGCAGGTCGAGGTACTCCACCCCGTCAGCGTCCTCGACCCGGGTGCCGCTGCCCCGGACCAGGGCCAGCGGCGGTGTGCCGTAGGTGTCCATGACGGCGACCCGCCAGCGCTGCTGCCACGCCTCGGTCAGGGTCACGGCAGCACCTGCGTCCCGACGCCGGCCGTCGTGAAGACCTCCAGGAGCAGGGCGTGCGGCAGCCGGCCGTCCAGGACGTGCGCCTTCGGCACGCCGCCACGGACCGCGCGCAGGCACGCCTCCATCTTCGGGACCATGCCGCTGGACAGGCTCGGCAGGAGCGCCGCCAGGTCGTCGGCGCGCAGCTCGGCGATGACCTCGTCGCTCTCCGGCCAGTTCGCGTACAGCCCCTCGACGTCGGTGAGGATGACGAGCTTGGCCGCCCCCACCGCCACCGCCAGCGCCGCCGCCGCGGTGTCGGCGTTGACGTTGTAGACCTCGCCGTCGTCCCCGCGGGCCACGCTGGAGACCACCGGGACCAGCCCGTCGTCGAGCAGGTTCTGCACGAACGCCGGCTCGACCCGCACGACGTCGCCGACCAGGCCGACGTCAACCGGCTCGCCGTCGACGACGGCGTCGCGGCGCTCGGCGGTGAACAGGTGGGCGTCCTCCCCCGACATGCCGACGGCGAACGGGCCGTGCGCGTTGACCAGGCCGACCACCTCGCGCTGCACCTGGCCGGTGAGCACCATGCGGACGACGTCCATCGTCTTGGGGGTCGTCACGCGGAGCCCGCCGCGGAACTGCGTCGTGACGCCAAGCGCATCCAGCATCGAGGTGATCTGCGGCCCGCCGCCGTGCACGACGACCGGCCGCAGCCCGGCGTAGCGCAGGAAGACGACGTCCTCGGCGAAGGCCCGCTTCAGCGCGGGGTCGGTCATCGCGTGCCCGCCGTACTTGACGACGACGGTGCGCCCGTGGAACTGCTCGAGCCACGGCAGGGCCTCGGTGAGCACCGCGGCCTTGGCCAGGGCTTCGGCGTGCCGGCTCATGTCGCGTACGCCGAGTTCTCGTGGACGTAGGCGGCCGTGAGGTCGTTGGTCCACACGGTGGCTGTGGCCGCCCCGGCGGCCAGGTCGACGGTGATGCGCACCTCGCGGCCGCTCATGTCGACGAGGTCCCGGTCGGCGGCCGGGGCGCCGTCGCGGCAGACCCAGACGCCGTTGATCGCCACCGCCAGCGCGTCGGGGTCGAACGGCACGGTCGTCGTGCCGACCGCGGCGAGCACCCGGCCCCAGTTGGGGTCCTCGCCGTGCACGGCGCACTTGAGCAGGCTGCTGCGTGCCACCGCCCGGCCGACCGTCACCGCGTCCTCCTCGGTCGCCGCCCCGCGAACCTCGATCGCGAGGTCCTTGCTGGCGCCCTCGGCGTCCGCCACGAGCTGGCGGGCCAGCGCCGCCGCGACCGCCTCGACGGCCGTGGCCAGCTCGGCGGCGGCCGGCGCCACGCCGCTCGCGCCGCTGGCCAACAGCAGGACGGTGTCGTTCGTGGACATGCACCCGTCGGAGTCCACCCGGTCGAAGGTCCGCGCCGTGGCCGACCGCAGCGCGGCGTCCAGGGCGGCGGCGTCGGCGACGGCGTCGGTGGTGAGGACGACGAGCATGGTCGCCAGGCCCGGGGCCAGCATGCCGGCCCCCTTCGCCATGCCGCCCACGGTGAACCCCGCCCCGGCCGCGGTCGCCTGCTTGGCCACGGTGTCCGTGGTACGGATCGCCTCCGCCGCCGCCGCACCGCCGTCGTCCGCCAGCGCGGCCACAGCCACGTCGACCCCGGCCAGCAGCCGGTCCATGGGCAGCCGGACGCCGATCAGCCCGGTCGAGCACACCGCCACCTCGCCCGCTCCGCAGTCCAGCGCCGCCGCCACGTGCTCGGCCGTGGCGTGGGTGTCCTGAAACCCGCCCGGGCCGGTGCACGCGTTGGCCCCGCCGGAGTTGAGGACGACGGCGTGCAGCTCCCCCGCGGTGAGGACCTGGCGGCTCCACCGCACGGGTGCGGCCTGCACCCGGTTGCTCGTGAACACCCCGGCGGCCGCCTGGCCCGGACCGTCGTTCACCACGAGGGCGACGTCCGGCGCGCCCGAGCTCTTCAGCCCGGCGGCCACACCGGCGGCCCGGAAGCCCCTGGGGGCGGTGACGCTCACGGCGCGACTCCGACCGTCGACAGCCCGGCGCCCTCGGGCAGGCCGAGCACGAGGTTGGCGTTCTGCAGCGCCTGTCCGGCGGCGCCCTTGCCGAGGTTGTCGATCGCCACCGTGACGACGGCCCGGCCCGCGTGGGTGTCAGCGGCGGCCTGGAGCACCGCCGCGTTCGAGCCCACCGTCGCCTTGGTCGTCGGCCAGGTGCCCTCGGGCAGCAGGTGGACGAAGGGCTCGTGGTCGTAGGCCGCGGTCAGCGCGGCGCGCAGCGCCGTTGTCGTCGTCCCCGGCGCCAGCCGGGCGGTGCAGGTGGCCAGGATCCCGCGCGGCATCGGCGCCAGCAGCGGGGTGAACGACAGCGTCACCGCCGCCCCGGCGGCGCGGCTGAGCGTCTGCTCCATCTCGGGGGTGTGCTGGTGCACCCCGCCGGCCTTGTACGCCGCCACGGCGCCCATGACCGTGCTGCCGAGCAGCGCGTCGGACGCCGACCGGCCCGCCCCGCTGGTCCCGGAGGCGGCCACGACGACCACGTCGTCCGGCCCGACGAGGCCGGCGGCGAGCAGCGGGGCCAGGCCCAGCGCGACGGCGGTGGGGTAGCACCCAGGGCTCGCCACCCGGGTGCTCGCGGCGACGGCGTCCCGGGCGCCGGGGAGCTCGGGCAGGCCGTAGGTCCAGGTGCCGGCGTGCGGCCCGCCGTAGTAGCGCTCCCAGGCGGCGTGGTCGGCGAGCCGGAAGTCGGCACCGAGGTCGACGACGGGCAGCCCCGCCGGCAGGGTGTCCGCGATGGCGGCCGACTGCCCGTGCGGCAGCGCGAGGAAGACCACGTCGGCATCGGCGAGCAGGTCGGGGTCGGTGGGCCCGAACGTCCGGTCCGCGAGCGGAGCCAGGCCCGGGTGCACCGACGGCACCGGCTGCCCGGTGCTGGCCCCCGCGGCGAGCGGCCCCACCCCGAGGTCCGGGTGCCCGAGCAGCAGGCGGAGCAGCTCGCCGCCGGCGTACCCGCTCGCCCCGGCCACCGCCGCCCGCATGCCCATGTCTGCATCTTTGCCTATTGCCGTATGACTATGCAAACTGCCCCTCCGCCTGTCGCGGGTGGCAGGGTGGGCCGCATGGAGCGACGACGGCTCGGCCGGCTGGGCCACGAGAGCAGCGTGATCATCTACGGCGGCTTCGCCCTGGCGGCGGTCGACCAGGACGAGGCCGACCGCTCGGTGCAGCAGGCCCTGGACGCCGGCATCAATCACTTCGACGTCGCGGCGTCCTACGGCGACGCCGAGGAGCGCCTGGGGCCCTGGACGGCGCGCCTGGGCCCGGACGCCTTCCTCGCGACGAAGACCGGGGAGCGCTCCCGGGACGCCGCGTGGGCGGAGATCGAGCGGTCGCTGGAGCGGCTGCGGGTGCCCCGCGTCGACCTGCTCCAGCTGCACGCCGTCGGCGACCTCGACGAGCTCGACCAGGTGATGGCGCCCGGCGGCGCCCTCGAGGCGGTGCTCCGGGCCAGGGACGAGGGGCTGACCGTCGGCGTCGGCATCACCGGCCACGGCCACCAGGCACCCGCCACGCACCTCGAGGCGCTGCGCCGGTTCCCCTTCGACACCGTCCTGACGCCGTGGAACCACGCGCTGGCCCGCGACCCCGCGTTCCGCGCCGACTTCCTCGCCCTGGTCGCCGAGTGCCAGCGGCAGGACGTCGGCCTCATGACGATCAAGGCCGTGGCGCGGCGCAACTACCCGGAGGGCGCCGCGGGGGGCTACCACACCTGGTACCAGCCCTGGGACGACCCCGAGCACCTCGCCGCCGCCGTGGCCTTCGCGCTGCGCCAGCCCGGCGTCACCGGCTTCGCGGCGGCCGGGGACACTCGGCTGCTCGGGCCGATCGTGGCCGCCGCCGAGGCCGCCGCGGCGCTGTCGGACGAGGAGGTCGACCGGGTGCTGTCGTCGGCGCCCGACTACAGCTCCCCGTTCCTGAACATGCCCTTCTGAGCGCCGGTCAGGTGCGCTGGACGGCGCCGACCCGGGCGGCGGCCTCGGCGACCGCGGCGTCCCGGGCGGCCGTGGCCTCCTCCACGGTCAGCGTGCGGTCGGAGGCGCGGAAGCGCAGCGCGAAGGCCAGCGACCGGCGGCCCTCCCCCACCTGCTCCCCGGCGTAGACGTCGAACAGCCGCACCGACTCCAGCAGCCCGCCGGCGCCGGCCCGCAGTGCCGCCTCGACCTCCGCCGCCGGCACGGCCGCGTCGACCACAAGGGCGACGTCCTGCGTCGCCACGGGGAACGTCGACACGTGCGGGGCCGGCGTCAGCGGCTCGGCGTACGCCGCCAGCGGCGCGACGTCGAGCTCCATGGCGCAGGTGCGTGGGGGCAGGCCGAGCGCGGCGCAGACCCGGGGGTGCAGCTCCCCGGCGTACCCGACGACCTGCTCGGCCGCCGGGTCCCCGATGACGACCTGGGCGCACCGCCCGGGGTGCCACGGAGCGACCTGCGCGGCCCGCACCCGGATCGGGGCGTCCACGGCCCGGGCCGCGACCCGCGCGGCCTCCACGGCGTCCGCCCAGGTCGCCGGGCGGCCCGGCCCCCACCAGCCGGGCAGCTCGGCGGCCCCGGTGAGCACGGCCGCCACGTGGGCGGGCTGATCGGGCAGCGCGGCGTCCAGCGCGGCCAGCTCCTCGGCGCTGGGCCGGGCGTGGACGTCAGGGCGGGGGGCGCGCAGCGGGCCCTCATGCCGGGGTCGGAACACCAGCCCCATCTCGTACAGGGCGAGGTCGGCGAAGCCCCGGCCGATGTTGCGCCGCGCCGTCGCCAGCAGGCCGGGCAGCAGCGTCGTGCGCAGCAGCGGCTCCTCGTCGGAGAGCGGGTTCGCCAGCCGCAGCGCGCGCCGGCGCGGGTCGTCGGCGGGCAGGCCGAGCGCGTCGAAGGCCGCCTCGCCCACGAACGGGTAGCTGCGCACCTCGACGAACCCTGCCCCGGCCAGCGCCCGCGAGACTACGACGACGTGCTGCTCGCGGCGGGAGTACCCGTCCGTGGCCGGCACCGGCGGCAGCACCGACGGGATCGCGTCGTACCCGTGCAGCCGCACGACCTCCTCGACGAGGTCCGCGGGGTCGGTGAGGTCCGGCCGCCAGGACGGCGCGTGCACCAGCGCCGCCCCGTCCGGCGCGGGCTCGACCCGGCACCCGACGTCGGTGAGCCGGGCCACGACCTCCCCGGCCGCGAACGGGTAGCCGGACAGCCGAGCCGGGTAGCCGAGGTCGAGCGCGATCGGCTCGCGCGCCACCCGCCCGTCGAGGTCGGTGACCCCGGGGTCGGCGGTGCCGCCGGCGAGGTCGACGAGCAGCTGCACGACGCGGTCGGCGGCGGCGGGGGCCAGGTCGTCGTCCACGCCGCGCTCGAACCGCCGGGAGGCCTCGCTGGGCAGCCGGTGCCGGCGCGCGGAGCGGGCGATCGTCGTCGGCTCGAAGTGCGCCGCCTCCACGACGACGTCGGTGGTGCCCTCGTGCAGCTCGGTGGAGGCGCCGCCCATGACGCCGGCGACGCCGATCGGGCCGGAGCTGTCGGTGATGAGCAGGTCGTCGACGTCGAGTGCGCGCCGGGTGCCGTCCAGCGTCTGCAGCTGCTCCCCCGCGGTGGCCCGTCGGACGACGATCGGGCCGCGCAGCCGCGCCCGGTCGTAGCCGTGGATCGGCTGGCCCAGCTCGAGCATGACGTGGTTGGTGACGTCGACCGCGAGCGAGATCGGGCGCATGCCGGCCAGGTGCAGCCGGGTCCGCAGCCACAGCGGCGACGGCGCCGCGGGGTCGATGCCCCGCACGGTGCGCGCGACGAACCGGTCGCAGCCCACCGGGTCGTCGAGGACGACCGGCCAGCCGGCGTCGTTGCCCGCGGGGACCGGCCGCCGCGCGGGGTCGGCGAAGGGCAGCCCGAACGCGGTCGCCGTCTCCCGGGCGATCCCGCGGACGGACAGGCAGTACCCCCGGTCGGGGGTGACCGCCACGTCGAGGACGGCGTCCGGCAGGCCGAGCAGCGGGCGGGCGTCGTCCCCGGGCCGGGCCGTGCCCACCTCCGCCGGCGTGAGCACGAGGATCCCGCCATACTCCTCGCCGATCGCGAGCTCGCGCTCGGAGCAGATCATCCCAGCCGACACGTGGCCGTACGTCGGGCGCGCGGAGATGGCGAACCCGCCCGGGAGCACGCTGCCCGGCAGCGCGACGACCACCGCGTCCCCGAGGGCGAAGTTCAGCGCGCCGCAGACGATGCCCTGGGGCTCGGGGTTGCCGACGTCCACCTGGCACCAGCGGATCGTCTTGCCGTTCTTCTGCGGCTCGTCGACGAACTCGAGCACCCGGCCGAGGACGAGCGGGCCGGTGAGGTCCGCGCCGACGTCCTCGACGGTCTCGACCTCCAGGCCGGCCCGGACGAGGGCCGCGGCGAGGCCGCGCGCGGAGACGTCCGCGGGCAGCGCGACGTGCTCGCGCAGCCACGACACCGGGACGCGCATCAGATCTCCATCCCGAACGGCAGGGTGAACCGGACGTCGCCCTCGACCATGTCGCGCATGTCCTCGACGCCGTGCCGGAACATCAGGGTGCGCTCGAGCCCCATGCCGAACGCGAACCCGGTGTAGCGGTGGGGGTCGATGCCGCAGGCGACGAGCACCCGCGGGTTGACCATGCCGCACCCGCCCCACTCGATCCAGCCCTCGGACGAGCAGGTCCGGCACGGCCGGTCGGGGTCGCCGACGGAGGCGCCCCGGCAGACGAAGCACTCGAGGTCGACCTCGGCGGACGGCTCGGTGAAGGGGAAGTACGACGGCCGCAGCCGGGTGACGATCCCCTCGCCGAACATCGCCGCGCCGAAGTGGTCCAGGGTGCCCTTGAGGTGCGCCATCGTGATGCCCTCGTCGACGACCAGCCCCTCGACCTGGCTGAACACCGGGGTGTGGGTCGCGTCGAGCTCGTCGGTGCGGTACGTGCGCCCGGGGGCGATGACGTAGATGGGCGGCGTCCGCTTCGCCAGCATCGTGCGGGCCTGCACCGGCGAGGTGTGCGTGCGCAGCACGACGCCGGAGTCGGCCGACTCGACGAAGAACGTGTCCTGCATGGTCCGGGCGGGATGGTCCGGCGGGATGTTCAGCGCGTCGAAGTTGAACCACTCGGCCTCGACCTCGGGACCCTCCGCGACCTCGTAGCCGAGGGAGACGAAGACGTCGGCGATCCGCTCCACGATGGTCGTCAGGGGGTGCCGCGCACCGCGGCTGCGGCGGTCCCAGGGCAGCGTGACGTCGACGGTCTCCTCGACGAGCACACGGGCGTCGCGCTCGGCCTCGAGCTCGGCGTGGCGCTGCTCGAGCGCCGCACGGACCGCCCCCCGGGCGGCGCCGACCCGCTGACCGGCGTCCGCCTTCGCCGCCGGGGGCAGCGCGCCGATCTCGCGGTTCGCCAGCGCCAGCGGCGAGCGGTCCCCGGCGTGGGCCAGCCGGACCGCCTTCAGCTCCTCGAGGGTCGTCGCGGCCGCCACGGCGGCGAGGGCGGCGTCCCGGGCGCGGGCGACCTCCTCGGGCTGCAGCGCGCTGACCTGGACGGGGTCGTAGTCGGAGCTGGGGGCGGACACGACGTCGCAGTGTAGTGAGCGCGCCCCCGCCGCCCCGAACGGGTTTGCCCGCTCAGGCCTCGGACATCTGCTCCGTCATCGCCCCACTCGCCCGGCGCTGGCCCTCTCGCCGCTCCGCCTCGGCGAGCTCCGCCGCGGGGACCGGGGGGCTGTCGATGCGGGTGACCGGGTGCCGCGCGTCGATGTAGGCCGCCAGCTCCGGGCCGGACTCCCAGGACGTGATGAGGCAGTAGCGGACCTGCGCCCCCGGGTGCCACACCGCGTGCCACAGCCGCTGGGTGTCCACGATGAGCTGAGCGCCAGCCGGCAGCGGGATCCGGGTCTCGGTCGCCGGGTTGTCGCGGTCCTCGCGCAGGACCATCACCGAGTCGACGTCGTCGGTGAGGTTGAAGAAGCCGCGCACGATCCACCCGGTGCCCTCGGGGTTGAGCCGGTTGTTGTCGTCCTGGTGCAGGTTGTGGATCGCGTCCGCGTAGCTGTTCGGCTTCAGCTCGATCACCCGGCACCGGCCGATGTTCGCGCCCGGCTCCTGCGCCCGCGCCTGCAGCCGGGGGGCCTTCGCGACGTTGCCCGGGACCCACACCCCGTCCTTGTCCGTCTTGGGCGGGTCGTGGTGCCAGAAGCCGTTGCACTCCAGCTCGCCGTACGCGCTGGCCAGCGGGGCGAAGCGGGTGTCGCCCGACGACTTCCAGTCGACGTACTCGATGTCCAGCCACTCGGCCGGGTCGGCCCCCTGGTCGTAGCGGTCCAGGACGACGTAGCCGGTCTCCTCGAGCACCGGCAGCTTGACGTAGGTCACGGCTCCTCCTCGTCGACGACGGGCCCATCCTCGCCTGCCTCCCGGACGGCCACCACACCGGGCGGGGTCCCCGGGGGCAGGACGACGCGGAACAGGGCGCCCCCACCGGGGGCGGCGCCGAGGGTGACCGTGCCGCCGTGCGCCTGGACCAGTCCCCGGACGATGTACAGGCCCAGGCCGGTCCCGCCGCGGGCGCCGCCGCGCCAGAACCGGGTGAAGACCCGGCGGGCCTGCTCCGCGGGGATGCCCTCCCCCTCGTCGGTCACGGTGACCTCGGTGCCCGGGCCGTCCGGCTGGGCCCGCACGGTGACGGTCACGGTGCCGGCGCCGTGCCGCAGGGCGTTCTCCAGCAGGTTGGCGAGCACCTGGTCGACCTTGTCGGCGTCCGCCCAGGTCTCCGGCAGCGGCGGCTCGACGGCGACGACGAAGCGCGGCGCGGGCTCGCCGGCCGCGACCAGCCCGGCCACCTGCCGCGACACCGCCGCCGGCAGGTCCACCAGCTCGCGGCGCACCTCGAGGCGGCCGGAGTCGATCCGTGCGATGTCGAGCAGCTCGCTGAGCAGCCGGGTCACCCGGTCGGCGTCCGCCTCGACGGTCTCCAGCATCAGCCGCCGCTGGGCGTCGGTGAAGCGGTCCCACTTCGCCAGTAGCGTCGCGGTGAACCCCTTGACCGAGGTGAGCGGCGAGCGCAGCTCGTGGGCGACCGTGGCGACGAGGTCGGCCCGGTCGCGGTCCAGCCGGTCGCGGGCGGCGGACCCCCGCAGCGCCACGACCACCGCCGTCACCGGGGTGCCCCGGCCGGTACCGCGGACGAACCGCGCGGTGACCAGGAGCTCGTGCCGGCCGAGCCGCAGCAGCGCCTCCGGGTGGCCGGTGCGCGTGGCGAGCCCGCCGTAGGGGTCGATGCAGTCCCACCACGCCCGGCCGCGCGTGTCGGTCAGCGGGAGCGCCTCGGCCAGCGGCCGGCCGAGCAGGCGCTGCCGGGTCGCCCCGGTGAGCCGCTCGGCGGCGGAGTTGACGACGACGACCCGGCCGTCGGCGCCGGCGACGACGAGCCCGTCGGGCAGGTCGTCGTACGAGGGCACGTCGGGCACGCGCGGAGCCTAGTGACACCGTGCCCGTCGTCCAACGGGGGCGGGGCTAACAGGGGCGGTGGGCGCGGGCCGAGGCGTACAGGCAGACGGCCGCCGCCGTCGCCAGGTTGAGGCTCTCCGCCCGGCCGTGGATCGGCACCCGCACGACGGCGTCGGCCAGGGCGCGCACCTCCGGCGGCAGGCCCCAGGCCTCGTTGCCGAACAGCCACGCCGTCGGCCCGGCGAGGGCCCGGCCGTCCTGCAGGTCGTCGAGGTCGCGCTCCCCTGCGCCGTCGGCGGCCAGCACCTGCAGCCCGGCCGCCCGCAGCCCGGCGACGGCGTCCGCGACCGGGACGCCGGTGACGATCGGCAGGTGGAACAGGCTGCCCGCCGAGGCGCGCACGCACTTGCCGTTGTAAGGGTCGACGCTGGCGCCGGCGAGCACCACCGCATCGGCGCCCGCGGCGTCCGCGGCCCGGATCACCGTGCCGGCGTTGCCGGGGTCGCGCACCTGCGCGAGGACGGCAACCAGCCGGGGCCGCGCCTCGACCACGCCGGCGAGCGGGACGTCCAGCAGGCCGCAGACGGCCACCACCCCCTGCGGGGTGACGGTCTCGGTGAGCCCGGCGAGGGCGGTGGCGGTGAGCCGCGTCACCGGGACGCCGGCGGCCTCGGCGGCGGCCACGAGCTCGGGGTGGCGCCCGGCTGCCTCGGGGACGACGAAGACCTCGTGGACCGCGGCGGGGCCGTCCGGGGCCAACGCCTCCCGGACCGCCTGCGGGCCCTCGACGAGGAACGCCCGGTCGCCCGCGCGGAAGGCCCGCTTGCGCAGCCGACGGGCCGCCGCCACCCGCTTGTGCTGCGGGGGCAGCGGCCCGTGAGCCGGTGCGGGCACCGTCGGGTGCGTCAGGCCGCCGGGGCGTTGACGTCGGCCGGCAGCGCCGCCCGGGCGACCTCGACCAGCGCGGCGAACGCCGGGGCGTCGTTGACCGCCAGCTCGGCGAGCATCCGGCGGTCCACCTCGACGCCGGCGGCCTTGAGACCCTGGACGAACCGGTTGTAGGTCATGCCGTTCGCGCGGGCCGCGGCGTTGATCCGCTGGATCCACAGCTTGCGGAAGTCGCCCTTGCGCTTGCGCCGGTCGCGGTAGGCGTAGCCCAGGGAGTGGGTGACCTGCTCCTTCGCCTTGCGGTACAGCCGGGAGCGCTGGCCGCGGTATCCGCTGGCCCGCTCCAGGGTCTCCCGGCGCTTCTTGTGGGCGTTGGCCGCCCGCTTGACGCGTGCCACGTGGGTGCTCCTTGCTCGTCGACGGCGCGTGGGGACGCGCCGTCCGGTCCGGTTGGGTCAGCGGCCGAGGAGCCGCTTGACCTTCTTGACGTCGGCGGGGGACGTGACGGCGTCGAGGGCGAGCCGGCGGGTCCGACGGGACGACTTGGCCTCCAGCAGGTGACGGCGGTTGGCCTGCTGGCGCAGGACCTTGCCGGAACCGCTGACCTTGAATCGCTTCTTGGTCCCGCTGTGGGTCTTGTTCTTCGGCATGGCGCCGGTCTCCTCGTCAGGTGCTCGTCGGGGTGGTGCTGTGCGGCTGCGGCGCGTCCGCGGGGGCCTCGGCGTCGGGGCCGGCCTCGCGGCGGCGCTTCTCGGCCGCACGCTCGGCGTGGCGCTCGGCCTGCGCCTCGGACTTCTTCCGGGTCGGACCCAGCACCATGATCATGTTGCGGCCGTCCTGCTTGGGCGAGGACTCGACGAAGCCGAGCTCGGCGACGTCGGCGGCCAGCCGCTGCAGGAGCCGGAAGCCGAGCTCGGGCCGGGACTGCTCCCGGCCGCGGAACATGATCGTGATCTTGACCTTGTCCCCGGCCCGGAGGAACCGCTCGACGTGGCCCTTCTTCGTGGCGTAGTCGTGCGGGTCGATCTTGGGCCGGAGCTTCATCTCCTTGATGACCGTGTTGACCTGCTTCTTGCGGTCCTCACGGGCCTTCAGGGCCGACTCGTACTTGAACTTGCCGTAGTCCATGAGCTTGCAGACCGGCGGACGGCCGTCCGGGGCGACCTCGACGAGGTCGAGGTCGGACTCCTGCGCCAGGCGCAGCGCGTCCTCGATGCGGACGATGCCGACCTGCTCGCCGTTCGGGCCGACCAGCCGCACCTCGGGGACGCGGATCCGGTCGTTGATGCGGGGCTCGACGCTGATGGGGCCTCCTCGGTCCAGAACGCGGACGACCCCGGGCACGGGACGGGCCCCGCACCTGGCGCAGGCGGGGGCCCATGTCGAACCGGGCGCCGTCACGGGCGACGGCGCCGGACCGGGACCCGGGCGGCCTGTGGTGCCGGACGGCCGCCGGGTGGGAGGAGGGCCTCCACTTGCAGACCGCGCCCGCCCGGAACCCCGGGACGGACGGCGGTCGGTCGTCTGCCAGGGTACCAGGATGGAGCAGCCCCCCGAGGACGCCGTCCGCGACATCGCCGAGGTGCCCGCCGTCGAGGTGGTGGGCACCGCGGCGCTGCACCTCATGACCGCGGCCGCCGTGAAGTGCGGCCTCGCGGACGACGAGCCGTCGGCCCACCGCACCGACCTGGCCGAGGCCCGGGTGCTCATCACCGCCCTGGCCGGGCTGGTCACCGCCGCCGCCCCGCTGCTCGGCCACCACCACGCGCTGCCGCTGCGCGACGGGCTGCGCACCCTGCAGCTGGCCTTCCGGGAGGCCTCCCCCTACCCCGACCTGCCCGGCCAGGGTCCTGGGGAGGACCTCACCGGCCCGGTGCTCTGAGCGCTCGTCCCGCGGCGGTCACGCCCGCTCGCCGGCGCGGGTGAACGGGTAGATGACGGCGGCCAGCGCCCCGCCGACGAGCGGCGCGAGGATGAACAGCCACAGCTGCGACAGGGCGTCGCCGCCGGCGAACAGCGCCGGGCCGATCGAGCGGGCCGGGTTCACCGACGTGCCGGTCAGCGGGATCCCTGCCAGGTGGATCGCCGTCAGAGCGCCGCCGATCGCCAGCCCGGCGAAGCCGGCGGTGGCGGCCTTGTCCGTGACGAGCAGGATGACCAGGACGAAGATGGCCGTGAGCACGACCTCGACGACGAACGCGCCGCCCATGCTGATCGTGGTGCCGTAGCCGTTGCTGCCCAGGGCGCCGGTCTCGTCGGTGACGTCGAAGGCCGAGACCATGAGCTTGAGCAGCCCCGCGCCCACGATCGCGCCGGCCACCTGGGCCGCCCAGTAGGCGCCCGCCTCCGCCAGCGGCATCTTGCGCGCGATGACCATGCCGATCGTCACGGCCGGGTTGATGTGGCAGCCCGAGACGGGTCCGAAGGCGTACACGCCGAGCACCAGGACCAGGCCGAACGCCAGCGCGACGAAGCCGGTGCCGTGGGTCTGGATGCCCACGACGGCGGTGCCGACGGCCAGGAAGACCAGGGTGAAGGTCCCGATGAACTCGGCGACCAGCTTCTTGCCCATGACTCACCTCAACAGTGCCGGATGGATTCGCCCCAATCGTCCCACCCGAACCCGGGTCACCGACGGGAGGGGGCGGTCAGGGCGTGTCCGCCACGACGACGGCGACGTCCACGCCGGCCGGGGCGCGCTCACCGACGACCCGGTGCGCGGCCAGCCGCTTGGCGCACTCCTCCCCCACTGCACGGACCTGCTCGGCCTCGGCGTCAGGAGGCACGGTCAGCTCGACGGTGAGGTCGCAGGCCCGGCCGGCGCGCAGCCGGACCCCGAGCAGCCCGTGGACGCCGGTCAGGGCCTGCCGTACCGCCGCGGCGACGTCCGGGTCGGACGGCGGGGGGAGCCAGCGCCGGCCCTCGGCGAGGGCGAGCAGCGGCCCGCCCTCGAGGACGAGGCGGACCGGTCCGGCGGGGTCGAGCAGCAGCGTGGTCATGCCGTCGGCGAGCAGGGCCCGGGCCACGTCGGCGGCCCGGTGCGGCATGGGGCGGGCGGCGGGGTCCCAGGCCCTCAGCGCCGGCAGCCCGGTGAACGCCGGCTGGGCACGCCGCCCGTCCCGCCCGGTCAGCGTGACCCCCGCGAGGGAGCCGACGCCGTCCCCGCAGCCGCCGTCGTCGTCGGGCAGCTGCACCCCCTCAGGCGGCACGACGACCGGGACGAGCAGCCGGGCGCCGAGCAGGCCGGGCTGGACCTGCGCCAGTCCGGCCGAGCCGGCGCCGAACGCGGCGAGCAGGTCGGCCAGCGCCGGGTCGGGCGCGCCGTCGTCGGCGCCGAACGCGGCCGGCCCGGGGGGCACCGCGTCGGTCACGGCAGCCCCAGCCGGCGGTAGCGGGCCAGCCTGGTGGCGATCCGCCGGCCCGGGTCGGCGGCCAGCAGGGCTGCCAGCTCGTGCTCCACCGCCGCACCCAGCCGGTGCAGGAAGGGACCCGGCTCGTCCGCGGCGTCCGGGTGCTCGGCCACGATGCGGTCGACGATCCCGTCCGCCAGCAGGTCCCGGGCGCGGACCCGCTGGGCCGCCGCCACCTCCGGCGCCCGGTCGACGGTGCGGTAGAGGATCGCCGAGGCGCCCTCGGGGGGCAGCGGCGACAGCCAGCCGTGCTCGGCGCACACCACCCGGTCCGTGGGCAGCAGCGCCAGCGCGCCGCCGCCGGACCCCTGCCCCATGAGCAGGCACAGCGTGGGCGCGTCGAGCGTGACCAGGTCGTACAGGCTCCGGGCGATCTCGCCGGCCAGGCCGCCCTCCTCCGCCTCCCGCGACAGCGCCGCGCCCTGGGTGTCGATGACCGTCACCAGCGGCAGCCCCAGCTCGGCGGCCAGCCGCATGCCGCGGCGGGCGGTGCGCAGCGCCGCCGGGTCCAGCGGCCGGCCGGCGAGGCTGCGCCGCTCCTGGCCGAGCACGACGCAGCCCTGCGTGCCGAACCGGGCCAGCGCCAGCAGCAGTCCGGGGGCCGCCTCGCCCTGGCCGGTGCCGTTGAGCGGGATCACCGAGTCGGCGGCCACCTTGAGCAGCGCCCGCACCCCCGGCCGCTCCGGCCGGCGCGAGCGGGTGATCGACTCCCAGGCCGGGAGGTCGGGCACCTCCTCGCTCGGCAGCGGTGGCGGCACCGGGTGCTCGCCGCGGGGGGTCATGAGGATGTCGAGGGCGCGGGCCGTGGCGGCCGGCAGCTCCTCCGGGGGCAGGACGGCGTCCAGCAGCCCGCACGCGTACAGGTTCTCGGCGGTCTGGACGCCGGCCGGGAAGGGCTCGCCGTAGAGGGCCTCGAAGACCCGCGGGCCGAGGAAGCCGACGAGGGCACCCGGCTCGGCCACCGTCACGTGGCCGAGCGACCCCCACGAGGCGAAGACCCCGCCGGTCGTGGGATGGCGCAGGTAGACGAGGTAGGGCAGCCCGGCCCGTCGGTGCGCCGCCACCGCCGCCGTGATCTTCACCATCTGCAGGAAGGCCACGGTGCCCTCCTGCATCCGGGTGCCGCCGGAGGTGGGGGCGGCGATCACCGGCAGCTCCTCGGCGGTGGCCCGCTCCAGGGCGCGGACCAGCCGCTCGGCGGTCGCCACCCCGATCGAGCCGGCGAGGAAGCCGAATTCGCAGGCGAGGACCGCGACCCGCCGGCCGCGGACCAGGCCGGCCCCGGTGACGATCGACTCGTCCAGCCCGGTCCGCTCCCGGGCGGCGGCCAGCTCGGCGGCGTAGGCGGGCCCGGGGCGGACGTCGACCGGCCGGGTGTCCCAGGACTCGAAGGACCCCTCGTCGAGGAGGAGGGCGAGGAGCTCCCGCGCGCCGCGGCGGTGCGTGCCGGTCATGGCGTCCACCCTGCCGCATCACCCGGGGCCGGGGTCGCGCGGGCGGCGGACCCGGGCGACACCGGAGTCGAGGTCGACCTCGACGAGCGGCGGGGCCCCCTCGTCGTCCTCGTCGCGGCGCAGGTCGCGGGACTCTTTCTCCTCCTGCCAGGCCCGCCCGGCGCCGGTGAACGCTCCGACCTCGCTCATGGCGGCGCCCAGGGCCGCACCGAACCCGCCGGTGCCGGGCCCGATCCGCTGGAAGAGGGTGCCCCGCTGCACGGCGACGTCGTCCGGCTCCTCGTCGAGCTCGTCGTCGACCTCGTCGGCATCCACGGCTCGTCAGCCCGGCTCATGCCCGGCGTGCGCGGCCACGCAGGCGGCCAGCTCCTCGGCCATCCGGCGGCCACGGGCACCGTCGGCGGACTGGATCGCCACCGCCGACGCCGTCGTGCCGTCCGCCAGGTCCAGCTGCAGCCACGGGTCGCCCGGGGCCAGCCGCACCCCGACCACCTCCGCCCAGGACAGCCGGCGGCGCTGCCGCGGGTTGACGATCGTCAGGCCGTCGTCGTCCGCCTCGACCCGGACCCGGCCGAAACGGTGCAGCACGTAGGCCGCCGCCACCGCCACGACCACCAGGCCCACCCGGTCCACCGACCAGTTCAGGTCCGACCACGGCACGTCCACGGTCAGCGCGATGACGACGAAGAACGCCACGAGGAATCCCCCGACACCGTACGCCGTCCAGCGGGCGAACCCAGGCCGCCAGACGGTGGGCAGGTCGGGGACGGAGGACCCCGACCCGGACCCCGCCACCGACCGCCGTCCTAGAGCCGGCAGGCGTGGATGTCGGTGACGAGGATCCCGCGGGCCCCGACCTCCCACAGGTCGTCCATGACCCGGTTGGTGTCCCGGCGCGGGACCATGGCTCGCACGGCGACCCACCCGGACTCCCGCAGCGGGGAGATCGTCGGGGACTCGATGCCGGGCGTGAGCGCACAGGCCGCGTCGACCAGCTCGGCGCGGATGTCGTAGTCCATGAGCACGTACGTCCGCGCGACGATGACGCCCTGGAGCCGCCGGGTGAGCTGCTCCACCGCGGCGGTCGTGGGGGCGCCCACCCGGCGGACCAGCAGCGCCTCCGACTGCAGGATCGGCTCGCCGAAGACCTCCAGCCCGGCGTTGCGCAGGGTCATCCCCGTCGACACGACGTCGGCGATGACGTCGGCGACGCCGAGCCGCACCGCCGTCTCGACCGCGCCGTCCAGCCGGATCACCTCCGCGGCCACCCCGAGGTCGGCGAGGTGCTTGGCGACCAGCCCCGGGTAGGCGGTCGCGACCCGCAGCCCGGTCAGGTCCCGTGCGGACGACGCCGTACCGGGCCGGGCGGCGAAGCGGAACGTCGACCCGCCGAACCCCAGCGGCAGCAGCTCCTCGGCGGCGGCGCCGCTGTCGAGCAGCAGGTCCCGGCCGGTGATGCCGACGTCCAGCTGGCCGGAGCCGACGTAGACGGCGATGTCCCGCGGGCGCAGGAAGAACAGCTCGGTGTCGTTCTCCGGGTCGGCGAGAACCAGCTCCCGGTCGTCGGTGCGGTGGCGGTAGCCCGCCTCCCGCAGCATCTGGCCGGACGGCTCGGCCAGCGACCCCTTCCCGCAGGCCAGCATGAGCACCTGCGCGTGGTAGAGCAGCTGGGCGATCTCCTCGGCGGCCCGCTCGGGCGACTCGTGCTCGGCGGCCATCCACGCCTCGGCGGCCTCCTCCACGACCTTCTTGCCGACGGCGTGCACTCCGGCGTCCAGCGCCGCGACGGTGCCCGAGCCCGCGGGACGCGTGGCCGCCCGCTGCTGCAGCTCGGCGTACAGCTGGTCGAAGGTCTTCACGGCCCCAGCCTAGGAGTCCGGCGGCGGTTCGCCGTCCCGGCGCAGCGAATGAAGGGCGCGCCAGGGCGATCTATTCGCCTCAAGGGACCCATGATGCGGGGGAGGTGGGG
>JALOLN010000136.1 GCA_025455945.1 Actinomycetes bacterium | reverse complement strand
GCCTACGTGATGGTCAACGCCTTCCTGTACAGCGTCTACGGCCAGCAGGGCGGTGAGGCCCACGCCGACGACGCCGCGATCGCCGAGTACCGCAACCGGTGGCTCGACGCCCTCCTCGTCGGGACGCAGGTGACCGCGGTCCTGGCGCTGGGCCGCCTGGCGCGCGGTGCCTACCGGGCATGGGCGGCGACGCAGCCGACGACGGCCGCCGCGCTGCACCTCGCTGCCGTGCGCCACCCGACGTATCCGGAGAGCGCCGCCCGCGCGACCGGCCGGCCGCTCGCGGAGACGACGGCCTCACTGCTCACCGACTGGAACGCCCACCTCGCCGCCCTGGCGGCGCACGTGGCGCCGGAGGCCGCGACGAGCCCCTCCGGCTACGCCATGCGTTGGCGCAGCAGGGACCTCGTCGGGATCCCGGAGCAGGACCTCCCCGCGGGCTGCCCGGCCTGGTGGCGCGACCTCGAGCCCTGGGCCGATCGCCGGGGCACCACGCCCGACGAGAAGCGTGCCACCATCCGGGTCGCCGTCCCGGACGCCTGGCAGACCTGGCGGTCCGGCTGAGGCTGCGGTCCGGCTGAGGCTGCGGTCCGGCTGAGGCTGCGGTCCGGCCGAGCCTGGGCGGGCTGGGCCTGACGGGCTGACGTGGCAGGCCGGCTGTGCGGCCGGGTGGTTGGCCTACCCGCGGATGGCGTGGCGCGCCACGGTCCAGGTGCCGTCGTCGCAGACCAGCCGGGCGTCCCCGACGAGGTGGGACGTGCCGACGACCGGGTGGATCGCGTCGCGGAAGCTGCGGACGCGGGCCACCGAGGGCTTGCTCGTGAAGACGACCCGGGGGTCCGCCGGGCCGTCACGGAGGGCGGCGAGGAACTGGCCGAACGCGGGCGAGGGCCGGTGCCGGTCACGGGTGGCGTGCGAGACCAGCAGCAGGGGCTGGCCGGGCTGCTCCGCCCAGCCCGCGGCCAGCAGTGCCCGGTAGAAGTGCGCGTTGTTGCCGGCGTGGTGGGCCACCTGCACGACCTGCAGCGGCAGCAGCGCGGCCAGCAGCCGGGGGTGGTAGCCACCCTCAGGGGCGGTGAAGTCGACGAAGCCGCTGTCGCCCACCACGAGGACAGCCTGCCCGGCGAAGTCGAAGCGGGTCACGAGGCTGAGCTGGTTGCTGGGGGTGATCCACTGGATCGGTATCGCGGCCTCCCGCGCCCGGGTCACGTAGTCGCCCACGGGGAGCCTCGTCCAGTGCCGTCGCACCAGGCCCTCCGAGGGGCCGAGCAGCGTGAGGCTGAGGCCGTGAGACGCACGCCCTCCGGACGGCGCGAAGCGGCGCTCGCCGGGACGCCAGCGGTACTGCTGCGGCATCCCGTCGGGGATCGTGGGGCAGCGGATCGCGATCCCGCGGTCGGCCAGGGCGGCCACGACCTCGGCCAGGGCCAGGGCGTTGATGGCGTCGCGTGCGGCCGCCCGCCGGATCGTGGCCAGGTCGGTGGCATCAGCGGAGGCTCGGGACGGGTCGGCCCAGGCACGGGCGAGGGCGTCGCTGCCGCCCGCCCAGGCGGTCGTCCTCGAGCGGCGCGCTGCGGGGCCGGGCAGGTCGTGGGCCTCGTCGGGACCCCCGGCGTGCGAGGCGTCGGCGAGCAGGGGCCCGAGCGTGACGGCGGCGTCCTCGGCGTGGGCCTCGAACACCCGCCGCCAGGCCGTGACGTCGCCCCCGCTGCGGGGGGTCCCGGCGAGCAGCCGCTGGTCGGGCCGGACCGACCGCGGTCGGTCGGGGCGCACGGCATCGGCGGCGCGCTCCACCTGGGCCGCGAGCTGGCAGACCTCGTGCTTGGCGCGCAGGTGCGCCGTGAGCCGGGCCGCGCGGTCCGGACCGGCCAGCGCGGTGACCAGCAGGTCGTCCCCGCCCAGCGGCCGGTCGGGGGGCGGGGGCCGGCTGTCGTCGGCGACCGGGGGCAGCCAGGCCTCGCCGATCGCCAGGGACTCGTCGGCGATCACCGGCACCAGGCCGATGAGGTGGTCCTCGTCGTAGTGCGTGCCGATGACCAGGTCGAGCCGACGCCCGGCGCCGTCGGCGACGGAGGCGTCGAACGCGTCGAACGCGTCGAACGCACCCGGCAGCTTGCGGTGCACGTGGTCGGGCGGGTAGCCGCCGGCCTTCACCCCGGCGTCGGCAAGCACCCGGACCGGCCCGTCGGGCGTGTCGAACTGCAGCAGCAGGCCCGCGCCGAGCTGCACCTCGAACATGTCGACCTGGATGCGTCCCATGCTCCCGTCCATGATCTGGCCCCGTGTGCGCGGCCCGTGCCCCGACGGGGTGCGATGCCGTGGCCCTGCCCGCCGGGCGCCGGTGCCGGTCCCGAGCCCACGCCGGTGCCCGTGCCAACCCCACGCCGGTGCCGAGCGCCGGTCCTGACCTCACGCCGGTGCCGACCCCACGCCGGTGCCGCGGCCGCTTCCGGCCGACCCTACGGCTCGAGCGCACGTCGACGCAGCATCCGTGCCACGATCGAGGCATCCGCCACGGGAGGTGTCCGATGGGCCAGGACGCGCAGCCGGTTCCCGATCCGTTCGAGGCCGAGTACGCCCGGGGCGTGACCGAGGAGCTCGGCCCCCCGCGGGCCCGGCAGCGCGCCATGCCGCCGGCGCCCTTCGCGCTCAAGGGTGCGGTGATCACCCCGGACGCGGCCTGGTCCACCGGCTACGTCACGGTCGCCGCCGGCCGCATCGCGGACGTCTCGAAGCGACGGCCGAGCAGCATCCCGGTGCACGAGACCGACGGCGTGATCCTGCCCGGCCTGCTGGACCTGCACGGTCACCCGGAGTTCAACGTGTTCGCCCCGTGGGAGCCGCCGACACGGTACGCCAACCGGTACCGCTGGCGCGGCTCGGACGTGTACCGGGCGCTCGTGCGCAACCCGCAGAACGCGCTGCTCGAGCAGGTGCCCCCCGGCACCCAGACGCGGTACGCCGAGGTCCGTGCGCTCGTCGGCGGGGTGACCGGCATCCAGGGCGCCTCCCGGGCCAGCACCGCTGCGGCCGAGCCGTTGGTCCGCAACCTCGACCTGTGGGCCTTCGGGGCCCATCGGGCGCGCTCGATGATCGACCTGCCCAGCGGCTCCTCGCGCGACATGCCGCGCCTGGTCGCGGTCCTCGCGGCCATCGCCGCCGGTGACGTCACCGCCTTCTACCTGCACCTGGCCGAGGGCGTCCGGGGCGACCAGCGCAGCGTCGCGGAGTTCCAGCGGTTCCTCGACCTCGGGGTGGCCACACCGGCGACGGTCATCATCCACGGCACGGCGCTGGTCGCCGAGGACTGGCGGACGGTGGCGGAGGCCGGGTGCCGGCTGGTGTGGTCGCCGCAGTCGAACCTGCGGCTCTACGGCGAGACCACCCTCGCCGGCGAGGCGCTGGCGGCCGGCGTGCCGGTCGCCCTGGGCGCGGACTGGCTGCCATCGGGCTCCATCAGCCTGCTGGCCGAGATGAAGGTGGCGCGCCGCGAGCTGGTCCGCCAGGGGCATCCGGTCGGCGCCGATGCCCTGGTCCGGATGGTCACGTCCGAGGCGGCGATGGTCGCGGGGCTGTCCGAGCACCTCGGTGCGTTGGCCGAGGGGCGCCCGGCGGACCTGGTGGTGCTCGAGCGCCACCACGCGGACCCCTACGAGAGCGTCTGCCTGGCCGACCCGTCCTGGGTGGAACTCGTCTGCATCGGCGGGGACATCACCTACGGGCGCGCCGACTGGTTCGCGGCGCTGTCCGGCGCGGCCACCGGGCCGACCATCGAGGACGTGATCGCCTGGGGCAAGCCGATGCGCCTCGACACCGGCTACCAGTCCCCGACCGCCTCGCCGACACCGCCGCTGTCGCAGATCCGGTCGCTGCTGACCGCCGCCTATCCGGCGGTCGGGCCGGTGTTCGCCTGATCCGCCTGCGCGGCGTCCGCCCTGGCCGCCAGCTCGCGGGCGCGCACCTCCTTGTACTCGCCGAAGTCCCAGGTCTCCAGGAACTCCGTCGCAGCGCGGCGGCCCGAGTCGTACAGCCGCTGCTGGTCGGCCTGCCCGAGGTCGAAGGAGACCGCGGAGATGCCGAACGTCTCGACGAAGATGGTGCGCTTGCAGATCAGCGGATCCTGGACGTGGCCGCGGTCGCTCCATCCGATCAGCGTCGCCAGCATGCCGAACGTGAGGGACAGGGGGCCGTGCACCAGCCGTGGCGGTCGCGGCGCACCCGGCTTCCCGGACAGCTTGATGCCGAAGGTGGGCCAGCGCGGCGTCCGTCCGTCCGTCCGGTCGAACACGCCCACCGGGAAGTTCGACAGCATGCCGCCGTCGACCAGGGTGCAGCGCTCGCGGCGGGTCTTCCCGTCCTCGCCGGGCACGATCGCATCCAGGTGGGTGGGCTCGAAGAAGAACGGGATCGACATCGACGCGCGCACCGCGTCCACCACCGACTGCTCGTCGGGTACCAGGCCGTAGTCGCGATAGTCCCAGGGGAAGCGCACCAGCAGGTGCCGTGAGACGTCGGAGGCCATCACGACCAGCTTGTACCGCCGTTCCTCGGGCAGGTCGCTGTTCGGGTCCTCGGGCAGCCGCAGGCCGGCGAACGTCTCCATGTCGTCCGGCAGCAGCCGACGCAGGTAGTCCTTGAGGTACTCGCCCTCGTAGATGCCCGACTGGAACAGCACCGAGAGCCCCTGGCCCAGCGGCCCGAGCCGGTCGAGGATCGTCCCGTCCTGGAACTTCGAGTAGTCGGTGGTGCGCATCACCTCGAGCATCTGCTCGGCCGGCATCCCTGAGGCCACCAGGGCGCCCACGATCGATCCGGCCGAGGTGCCGGCGACCCGTGGGAACGAGTACCCCGCCTCCTGGAGCACCGAGACCGCGCCCACCAGCGCGATCCCCTTGACACCGCCGCCCTCGAGCACGAGGTCGGCCTGCAGCACCTGATCAGCCATGATCGCCACCTCCTGTGCGGCGAGTCTCCTCCCCGCGAGGACGCAAGCCAAGGGGCGAAGGGCGGGCGTCCGAGGTTGCGCGCGGCGGGCTGAGTGGATGCGTCAACGCGGCGATTTGGCCCCTTCCGCTGACGTCGCCTACACTGGATGCACCGACGCGGGGTGGAGCAGCTCGGTAGCTCGCTGGGCTCATAACCCAGAGGTCGCAGGTTCAAATCCTGCCCCCGCTACTCAATGACGAAGGCCCGGCCCGAATGGGTCGGGCCTTCGTCATTGAGCAACGGCATGGCGGGATTTGGGAGGAGGCGGCGCAGCCGCCGACGGCTCCTGCCCCCGCTACCAGTGTCGTAGCAGGTCAGAGGCCAGTTCCCGGGAGACCGGGGACTGGCCTCTGACGTTGATGTTGGCAGCATGTTGGCAGCGGACGCCGGCGTGTCGCGGCGGACGCGTGCGAACGAAGGCGGATTGCAGGCTGATCGGCGGGCTCTGGGCAGGCCAGCCGCCAAAGCTCGCCAGCCCGGTCGACTGCCATCACGCCGCGCTTGCGCAGGCGGGTGGCTGCCCAGCGGATGTCGTACTGCCACGTGGAGAACAGGTCACCGCTGGCTCGCAGGTCCTGCTCGTGGTGGCGCCACACCAGCTTGGCCGCGTCGAGCTGGCTTCCTTGCCCGTCAAGTTCGCGAAGGGCGTCGTGGACCCAGTCGGTGAGGTCCGCCTGTGTCGCCACGTCGGCAGCTTGGGCGCGGGTGACGGGTCCAAGCTCCAAGGCTGGAACGACCGCGCCCACCCATTCACCTGGACCAAGACAGCCGACGAGATCCTGCCCCAC
>JALOLN010000135.1 GCA_025455945.1 Actinomycetes bacterium | reverse complement strand
TGCTGGCCCGGCCCGGGATCACCGGGCCGGGCCGGCGCCGTGCGCTGGCCGAGCTCACCGACGGCTGGCTGTCGGGGCTGCTCGCCGCAGCCGTCGAGGAGAGCGCCCCGAGGGCGGCGGCCGGCGGCGTCGCGCTGGTGGCGGTGGGCGGGTACGGCCGGGGGGAGCTCTCCCCGGGCAGCGACCTCGACGTCGTCCTGCTGCGGGCCACGTCGGTGCCGCTGGAGACCGCGGCCGCCGTCGCGGACCGCGTCTGGTACCCGGTCTGGGACTCCGGCGTCCGGCTCGACCACTCGCTGCGGACGGTGCCGGAGGCGCGCCGAGTGGCCAGCGAGGACCTGCGGGCCCTGCTCGGGCTGCTCGACCTGCGGCATGTCGCCGGCGACGAGGAGCTCACCGAGGGGCTGCGGCAGACCGTGCTCACCGACTGGCGGGCCTTCGCCGCCACCCGGCTGCCGGAGCTGCACGCCTCCTGCCGGGACCGGGCCGAGCGGTCCGGCGACCTGGCGTTCTCCCTCGAGCCGGACCTCAAGGAGTCGCGCGGCGGCCTGCGTGACCTGGCCGCACTGCGCGCCGTCGCGGCGTCCTGGGTCGCCGATGCCCCGCACGAGGGCCTCGACGAGGCCGGCCGGGCGCTGCTGGACGTCCGTGACGCGCTGCACACCGTGACGGGCCGGGCCTCCGACCGGCTGGTCCTGCAGGAGCAGGACGCCGTGGCGCACGAGCTCGGGCTGCTCGACGGCGACGTCCTGCTGCGCCGGGTCTCGGGGCTGGGACGCACCGTGGCCTACGCCGCCGACGTCACCTGGCACCGGGTCGAGCGGGCCCTGGTGTCGCGTCGGCCCCGCACCCGGTTCGGCCGGCTCGCCGGGCGACGACTGACCGTGGGCGCCGCGCCGGGCGAGCGCCGCCCCCTCGCGGAGGGCGTCGTCGAGCAGGACGGGGAGGCCGTGCTGGCCCGCGATGCCCGCCCGTGGGAGGACCCGGTGCTGCCGCTGCGCGCGGCCGCCGCGGCGGCGCAGGCTGGCCTGCGGCTGGCACCGCACACCGTCGAACGCCTGGCTGCCGAGGGTGCGGTCCTGCCCGAGCCCTGGCCGCAGCCGGCCCGGGACGCCCTGGTCAGCCTGCTCGGCGCCGGACCCCCGGCCGTGCCGGTGTGGGAGGCGCTGGACCAGGCCGGGCTGACCTGCCGCCTCCTTCCGGACTGGGAGCGGGTGCGCAGCCGGCCGCAGCACAACCCGGTGCACCGGTTCACCGTCGACCGGCACCTGGTGGAGACCGCTGTCCGGGCCGGTGCGCTGACCCGCCGGGTCGACCGGCCCGATCTCCTGCTGCTGGGGGGGCTGCTGCACGACATCGGCAAGGGCTGGCCCGGCGACCACTCCGAGGCCGGGGTGGCCGTCGTCGCGGAGCTCGGCCCGCGGCTCGGTCTCCCGCCGACCGACGTCGAGGTGCTGGTGACGCTGGTCCGCCACCACCTGCTGCTGCCGGACACGGCCACCCGTCGTGACCTCGAGGACCCGGCCACCGTGGCGCAGGTGGCCGCGTGCGTGCGCACCCCGGAGGTGCTCGACCTGCTGCACGCGCTCAGCGAGGCGGACGGCCAGGCGACCGGCCCGCTGGCGTGGAACGACTGGAAGGCCGGGCTGGTCGACGAGCTGGTGGCCAGGACTCACGCGGTGCTGCGCGGCCACGCCGTGCCCCCGCCCCCCGCGCTCACCGACGAGCAGCAGCGGCTGGTCGCGCTCGGCGGCCTCAGCGTCGCCATCGAGGCCCGGCCCTTCGGGGTGGACGTCACGGTCGTCGCCCCGGACCGGGTCGGCCTGCTGGCCACCGTCGCCGGCGTGCTCAGCCTCAACCGGCTGGCCGTGCGCTCGGCGTCCACCCAGACCGTGGGGGCCTCGGCCCTGCAGGTCTGGTCGGTGGTCCCCGAGTTCGGCGACCCCCCAGCGCTGGACCGGCTGCGGGACGACGTCCGCCGGGCGCTCGACGGGTCGCTGGACGTGGCGCAGCGGCTGGCCCGCCGAGAGGAGTCCTACCTGCCGTCCGGCGCCACGGTCCCGCCGGCCCGGGTGGACGTCGTCCCGGCGGCGTCGGCGACCGCCACCGTGCTCGAGGTGCGCGCGCACGACCGCCCGGGGCTGCTGCACCGGATCGGCACGGCCCTGGCGGGTGAGGGCGTCGACGTCCGCTCGGCGCTGGTGTCCACGCTGGGGTCGGAGGCCGTCGACGTCTTCTACGTCGTGGGCCGCGACGGCCACCCGCTGCCGGCCACCGGCGCCGAGCGGGCGGCTGCCGCCGTTCGCGGAGCCCTCGCCGGCTGACCAGGTCGGGGTCGGCGCGCCGCGCGGGCTACCCTGTCGACCGGCACCCTCCCACCCACCCCGACGTCGACGAGGTACCGCACGCCCGTGTTCGCCACCCTGCAGGACCGCCTCGCGGCCACCTTCAAGACCCTGCGCGGCAAGGGTCGGCTGTCCGAGGCCGACATCGACGCCACCTGTCGCGACATCCGGGTCGCGCTGCTCGAGGCCGACGTCGCGCTGCCCGTCGTCCGGGGCTTCGTCGCCAGGGTCAAGGAGCGCGCCCTCGGTGCGGAGGTCTCCCAGGCGCTCAACCCGGCCCAGCAGGTCATCAAGATCGTCAACGAGGAGCTCATCGAGATCCTCGGCGGGCAGACCCGCCGGGTCCGGCTGGCCAAGAACCCGCCGACAGTGGTGCTGCTGCTCGGCCTGCAGGGGTCGGGCAAGACCACGCTCGCGGGCAAGCTGGCCCGGTGGTTCCGGGAGCAGGGCCACACCCCGCTGCTCGTTGCGGCGGACCTCCAGCGGCCCAACGCGGTGACCCAGCTGCAGATCGTCGGCGAGCGGGCCGGGGTCCCCGTCTTCGCGCCGGAGCCGGGCAACGGGGTGGGCGACCCGGTGCGGGTGGCCCGCGACTCCCTCGAGACCGCCCGGGCCAAGCTCTACGACGTCGTGGTCGTCGACACCGCCGGCCGCCTGGCCATCGACGAGGAGCTGATGAGGCAGGCGGCGGACATCCGGGCCGCCGTGTCGCCGGACGAGGTCCTCCTCGTCGTCGACGCCATGATCGGCCAGGACTCCGTCGTCACCGCGCAGACCTTCCAGGACCGGGTCGGCTTCGACGGCGTCGTCCTCACCAAGCTGGACGGCGACGCCCGTGGCGGCGCCGCGCTGTCCATCGCCTCGGTGACCGGGCGGCCGGTGATGTTCGCCTCCAACGGCGAGAAGCTCGAGGACTTCGACGTCTTCCACCCGGAGCGGATGGCCTCGCGCATCCTCGGCATGGGCGACATGCTCACCCTGATCGAGCAGGCCGAGAAGGCCTTCGACCGGGACGAGGCCGCGGCGATGGCCGCCAAGCTGCAGTCCGGCACCGACTTCACCCTCGAGGACTTCCTGGCCCAGATGCAGGCCGTGAAGAAGATGGGCTCGCTGTCGAAGCTGCTCGGGATGCTCCCCGGGATGGGGGAGATGCGCGAGCAGCTGGACAACCTGGACGAGCGCGAGATGGACCGGGTCGCCGCGATCATCCAGTCGATGACGCCCGAGGAGCGGCGCGACGTCAAGGTCCTCAACGCCTCGCGGCGGGCCCGGATCGCCCGGGGCTCCGGCACCCAGGTGTCCGACGTCAACAACCTCGTGGATCGGTTCCTCGAGGCCCGCAGCATGATGAGCCAGCTGGGCCGTGGGGGGCTGCCGGGCATGCCGGGGATGCCCGGGCTGCCCGGGACGGGCGGCCGGGGCAGGGGCAAGCAGCCCAAGCAGGGCAAGAAGGCCAAGCGCGGCAGCGGGAACCCGGCCCGGCGGGCCCAGGAGGCCCGGGAGGCCCAGGCCCGGCAGGCGCAGGCGGCCGAGGCCGCCCAGGAGGAGGCGCTGTCGAGCTTCGAGCTGCCCAAGGAGTTCAAGGACCTCATCTAAGTTCGCCCTCCCCATGTTGATCATCGGCGTTTCGGGCTCTTGCGACGCCCAGAACCCCGGTTCGCCGATGATCAACGCGAGCGGAGGGTGCTGGGCGGGCGCGCGTTTGGCCTGCTCAGCGCCGCATCTGGCACACTGGCCCCCGAACCCGGGAGGCGTGCGGCCCTCTCACCCCGCGGACCGGGTCCATCGCAGGTAGCGACGCCGCATCCCCACGCGGTCGACGGTGCCTCACCCGCGCCCAGATCCAGGAGACAGACGCTCCCGTGGCAGTCAAGATCAAGCTCAAGCGCATGGGCAAGATGCGCAGCCCGCACTACCGCATCGTCGTCGCCGACGCGCGCGCCAAGCGTGACGGCCGGGCGATCGAGGAGATCGGGCACTACCACCCGAAGGAGGAGCCCTCCTTCATCCAGGTGGACTCCCAGCGCGTCCAGTACTGGCTCGGCGTCGGCGCGCAGCCGACCGAGCCCGTCCTGGCCATCCTCAAGGTGACCGGCGACTGGCAGACCTTCAAGGGCCTGCCGGGCGGCGAGGGCACCCTGCGGGTGGCGGCGCCGAAGCAGGACAAGAAGGCGACCTTCGAAGCCGCCGCGAAGGACGCCGCCGGGTCGGCCGGGGCTCCGGCCGCTCCGGCCCCCAAGGCCAAGAAGGCCGCCCCGGAGCCCGCCGCGGCGGCGGAGGCCGTCGAGGAGCCCGCACCGGAGTCGGTGCCGGAGTCCGCAGCGCCCGCCGAGGCGGCCGACACCGAGCAGGCCTGAGGTGCTCGAGGACGCCCTCGAGCACCTGGTCCAGGGCATCGTCGACCACCCGGGCGACGTGCACGTGCGTCGACGCAGCTTCGGCCGAGGCCCGGTGCTCGAGGTCCGGGTCCACCCCGACGACCTCGGCAAGGTGATCGGTCGTGGTGGCCGCACGGCCCGGGCGTTGCGCACGGTGATCGGTGCGCTCAACTCCGGCCGCGGCGTGCGGGTCGACTTCATCGACGTC
Source organism: Actinomycetes bacterium (assembly GCA_025455945.1). Lineage (GTDB taxonomy): Bacteria > Actinomycetota > Actinomycetes > Prado026 > Prado026 > Prado026. Next base: position 851 of record JALOLN010000135.1, on the reverse strand, counting down.
GACGAGGCGCGCTAGGCCGTGCTCGTCGTCGTCGGCCGGATCGGTCGCGCGCACGGCATCCACGGTGAGCTCGGGGTCGAGGTCCGCACCGACGAGCCCGAGGACCGGCTGGCGCCGGGGGTGGTCCTGGTGACCGACCCCGTCGCCGCCGGTCCGCTCACGATCACCGCGGGCCGCGTGCACAGCGGCCGTCTACTGCTCCGGTTCGCGGGGGTCGACGACCGCACGGCGGCCGAGTCGCTGCGCGGCACGCTGCTGCTCGCCGACGTCGACCCCGGGCGCCGCCCTGACGACGAGGAGGAGTGGTACGACCACCAGCTCGTCGGGCTGGCTGTGGTGCGGGCCGACGGCGCCCCCGTGGGCGAGGTCGCCCAGGTGCTCCACCTGCCGGCCCACGACGTCCTCGCCGTCCGTCGTCCGGACGACTCCGAGGTGCTGGTGCCCTTCGTCGCAGAGATAGTGCCGGAGGTCGACGTCGCCACCCACCGGCTCGTCGTCACCCCTCCGCCGGGGCTGCTCGACGACGTGTCCGACGACCCCGGCGAGCAGTAGGGACCGCCGTGCGGGTCGACATCATCTCGATCTTCCCCGAGTACCTTGCGCCCCTGTCGCTGTCGCTCATCGGGCGGGCCCAGCAGGCCGGGGTGCTCGACGTCCGGGTCCACGACCTGCGTGCGTGGACGACCGACCGGCACCGGACCGTCGACGACACCCCCTACGGCGGGGGTCCGGGCATGGTCATGCGGCCGGATCCGTGGGGCGCGGCGCTGGACGCCGTCGCCCCTCCCGGTGCGGGCCGCCCGCCGCGGCTGCTCCTGCCGACGCCGGCGGGCCGGCCGTTCGACCAGGCG
>JALOLN010000134.1 GCA_025455945.1 Actinomycetes bacterium | reverse complement strand
CGATCAGGACGTCGGCCTGGGCCGTGCCGACCAGGCGGTCATGCCCCGCCCCGGCGTCCACCCGCCAGCCGCCCACCAGTCGCGTGGCGCTGAGGTCGATCACGTCGTCGGCCGCGGTGCCCGCCAGCAGGTCGCCGCCGCCCACGCCGTCAATCTCCTCGATCCCGTCCTCCGGGCCGAAGCGGCTGACGCGGATGCGGTCGTCACCCGGGCTCCCGAGGACCCGGTCGAAGCCCGCACCGCCGATGAAGCGGTCGCGTCCGCTGGTGAAACCACGGACCAGGAAGAGGTCGTCGCCCGGGCCGCCCACCAGCCGGTCCGAGCCCTCGCCGCCGACCAGCACGTCGTTGCCCCGCCCGCCGATCAGGCGGTCGTTCCCGGCCCCGCCCTCCAGCCAGTCGTCGCCGTCGTAGCCCCGGAGGGTGTCGTTGCCCGCAGCCCCGGCCAGGTAGTCCGAGCCGGCCTCGCCCCAGCCTTCGTCGTCCCCGGCCGCGCCGACCCAGGCCGTCGAGTAGCCGACCGGGCGCGGCAACTCGGCAGGCAGGGGCGGCAGGCCCGTGAGAAGCTCCTCCACGGAGCGGCTGGCGTCCAGGAACTCGAAGCGCTCGACCCCGAAACCGATCCGGTCCCGGCCGACCTCGCGCAGCGGCACCACCAACCCCGCGTCCGAGTCCACGCCCCAGCGCAGCGCCAGTGCGGCCCGGCCCTCGTGCTCGGCCCGCTCGACCCGCACGTCCGCCGCGCGCACGTCCACCCGGACGGTGTCCGTCTGCGGGGCCGACGGCAGACCCCAGCCGGCGAGCCAGTCGGTCAGGGTGGCGGTGTGGTCGTCCGGCAGCCAGCGCAGGTAGTCGAGCACCCCCTCGTAGTCCCGCCACTCGCCGTTCGGCAGGCCGGCCTCGAGCATCCAGCCGACGGCGCTCGGGGAGGCGGCGAGCCCGTCATCCTCCACCATGTCGAACCCCGCCTCGGCGGCGAAGAAGTGGTAGGTGTCCGCACCCTCCCCGCCCCGCAGCAGGTCGCTGCCGGCGCCGCCAATCAGGACGTCGCCCCCGCCGAGGCCCTCCAGCGTGTCCCGGCCCTCGCCACCGTGGAGCAGATCGGGCACGCCCTCGCCGCCGGAGAGGAGGTCGTCTCCGCCCCCGCCGTCGATCAGGCTCGGGGCGCTGCCGTAGGCCGCCGGCACCCGGTCGTCGCCGTCGGTGCCCAGGATCCGCTGCAGCCGGGCCGTCTCGGTGGACACGGGGACGACCACGGCCAGGCCCGAGCCCCGCGAGCCCTCGCCCGCGTAGGCGACGTCGACCGCCCGGCGGTAGGAGACGCCGGAGCCGTCCGAGTCGGTCCAGAAGCCGCCGCGCGAGGACAGCACCAGCTCGCCCTGGCGCTCCGACTCCTCGTGGGAGACCGCGGCGGCGCGCTCGACGTCCTCGCCGGGCGCGGCCACCTGCGAAGTCACCACCTCGACCCGGTACTCGAAGCGGGTCCCGGGCGGGGTGCCGGTCCAGCTCCAGTAGGCCCCCTTCCCGGCGTAGGCCCCGGGCATGTCCGGGAAGAACCAGCCGTCCTCGGTCTCGAACGGCCGGAACGGGGGCGTCTCGAAGGCGTAGTGGACGATGGCGACCTCGGTGTCCAGCGGCGCGTCGATTCCCGCCCCCACCCGGTTGCCGTAGTCCGCTTCGCGAGCGAGCCGTGCGTACTGGGCCTGCTCGAAGGCCTCCCAGACCGGGCGCAGGGGGTCCGCGGCCGCCGGGGCCTCGTCCAGCCGCTCGGCGACGGAGACGGGTGCACCGCTCGCAAGCTCCAGGGCCCACCGGCCCGGGTCGGCAAAGTAGCCGCAAACCGTCGCCCCGGCCTCGCCTGCAAGCAGGTCCTCGCCGTCCCCGACGGGCCCGGCAGGGACGGCCCACCGCAACACCAGGTCGTCGCCCGCGCGGCTCGCGTGGACCTCGGCCGACACGGTGCCGGGGCCGAGACGCAGGCGGTTCGCCTCGCCGGCCGGACCGGTGTCGATCACCAGGTCGTGGCCGGCCCCGAGCACGTATCGATCGGCGCCCGCGCCGCCCTCCAGGGTGTCGTCGCCCGCGCCGCCGTCGAGCCAGTCGGCGCCCGGCCCGCCCAGGAGGGCGTCTGCGCCGCCGTGGCCGCGCAACCGGTCGTCCCCGGCACCCCCTTCCAGAACGTCGCCGAGCCCGTCGTGACCCTCCAGCGCGTCGGCCGACTCGGTGCCGGTCTGGCGCAGAGCACGGGCGCTCAGCGGCTCGGCCGTCCAGCGGGTGCCGTCGGCCCACTCCACCCGCTCGATCGAGGGCCCGGCCGAGAACCAGTCCGGCAACCGCACCTGCAGGGTGCCCTCGACGTCGGTCAGCGCCAGATCGTCGCCCACCCGGGTCGCACGGACCGACCCCGGCGTCAGACCGGCCCCGAAGGCGATGGCATCGTCGCCGCCCTCGTCTTCCAGCAGATCGACCCCGTCACCGGGCGCGAACCGGTAGGTGTCGTCACCAGTGCCGCCCTTGAGGTAGTCGAGCCCCGGCCCGCCGATGATCACATCGCCGCCCGCACCCCCTTCCAGACGGTCGTCGCCACCGCCGCCGTCGAGGACGTCGTCGCCCTCCTGGCCGAACAGGGCATCCCGTCCCTCGCCTCCGAAGAGGGTGTCGTCGCCCGAGGCGTCGGCCCCCTCGGCGTGGGTCCGCCAGTGGTACCGGACTTCCCCGCCGGCGACCGTGGCCCGGTACAGGACCCGGCCGTCCTCGGCGACCGTCTCCGGAGAGCGGTCACCCCAGAGGACGTCGTCGCCCTCGCCCCCCTCCAGGCGATCGCCGCCGCCCTCGCCTTCGAGCACGTCGTCATCCGCGCCGCCGCGCAGGGTGTCCGCGCCCAGGCCGCCGAACAGGCTGTCCGGGCCGGCCCCGCCCTCCAGCACGTCGGCGCCCGCCGCCGCAGCGCCGGCCTCCCGCACGATGCCGTAGTCGCCCGGGGCGAAGAGGTCGTCCGCAATCGGTGCCAGAACCGTGCGGTTGGCGCCGTCCCAGCGCCCGAAGAGCCCGGTGGCGTCGCCGAAGATCCGGTCGGCGCCCGGGCCGCCGGAGACCCAGTCCGCGCCGGCACCGCCGAGGAGGACGTCGCCCCCCTCCCGGTCGAGGACCAGGTCCGCTCCGTCTCCGCCGTCGAGCCAGTCGTTGCCCGAGCCGCCCTGGAGCCAGTCCGCCCCCTCGTAGCCGAACAGCACGTCGTGGTCCCCGCCACCGTCCATCCGGTCGCGGCCGGGGCTGCCCTGGAGCACGTCGTCCTGGGTCCCGCCCTGCAGCTCCGCCCCGGTCGCCAGCGCCGCCACCTCCAGGAAGCGGGCGTCGAGCACGTCGGCGCCCGAGCCGCCGTGGGCCGCAGCACCGACCGGCGCCGGTCCGCGGAGGCTGACCCGGTCGTCACCGGCGTCGGCGAAGACGGCCGGAGTCTCGGCAAAGCCCGCGGGCTGCAGCACGTACTCGTCGGCGTCGCTCGTGAGGTAGACGGTCGCACCCGGCGCCGCGGGGCCGGTCATCGCCACGTCCGCCAGCACCGCGCCGTCGTGGGTCTGTGTGCCGTCCGGTGTGGTCAGCGCCGCGGAGAGGCTGTAGGCCGGGACCGGGAAGCGGTCGAGGTCGCCAGTGAACAGCGCGAAGACCGCCGTGCTGGCGGCACCCTCCGGCAGGGTCAGCCGCCATTGCGGCGGGAGGTCTGCGCCGTCTGCGGGCTCGATCGCCTCCAGCGAGGCGCCCACCAGCAGGATCGGCTCGCCCGCCGCGCCGTCCAGGGTCAGCCGCAGGGTCTGCCCGCCTGCAGGGGCGGCGTAGCGCAGGCTGACGGTGAGCGGCACGACCAGCATCGGGTCCGCCGCCGCCAGGGCCTCCAGGCCGCCCTCCAGCCCTCCGGCGTCCGTCCCCGGCCGGACCAGGATCCCCTGCCCCGCCTGCTCCAGCACCCGGCGGGCCTCGGCGAAGCCCTCGCGCAGGGGCTCCCCGCTGGCGCCGAGGGCGCCGAGGTGCTGGGTGAGCACTTCCCGGTAGCGGTCCACGTCGGCCAGGGTCACACCGCCCGGCGGGGGCAGGAGCGCGCCCGGGTCGTCGACGCGGTACCCCGGCACGCCGTTGGCAACGCCGGCCGCAAGGCGGACGATGTGCTGACCGAAGGTCTCGGCAAGGGTTGCGGTCGTCCCGGCGCCGCGCTCCCCCAGGAACGCCGGCGCCGCCTCGACCGCCGCGCGGGCCAGGTCGAGACTGAAGACCAGCGGGTCCAGGCCTTGGCTCAGGGCCCGCTCGTAGAGGAAGCGGAGGGACCCGTCCAACCACGCTTCGGGCACCGCCAGCTTCTCGTGGAGCGCCTGGCGCGCCGCCTCGTCGTCCCCCAGCCCCAGACCGTGCAGCACCGCGCCGACGCGGCTGACGAACGCCTCCGAGGACGCCCCCTCGACCGCCGCGACCCAGAGTCCGGTGCGCAGCAGTGGGTCACCGCGCGGGCCGGCGACCAGACCGGCGATCTCCTCGTCGAAGGAGGTGTCCGGGCGGAAGCCGGCGACCAGGATCCGGAGCAGAGACTCGGTCGCGGCGCGGTCGCCGGAGCCGACCAGATCGGCGATGCCGGCGGCCAGCACGAGGGTCGCGCCCACGCCGACGAAGGTCGCCTGCGCGACGGTGCCGCCGATCCGGCTGATCGCGTCCTGCACCATCCCCCAGTTGGACAGCGCCAGCAGCCCGAAGCGCGACCGGAAGCTCAGGTCGTCGTACCCGCCCGAGAGCTTGAAGTTCTCGATGAGGGCGTTGGCCAGCCCCTCCACCTCCGCGGCCGGCGCCATGGCCAGGGCGAGCACCACCCCGCCGGCGAGCCGCAGGCCGGGCTCCAGGCCCCGGAAGTCGCTGTCGTTGAACAGGTCGCCCAGGACCGCGGCCAGCCGCTGGCTGGTGGCGACGTCGATGTACCCGGGCGACGTCGGCCAGGCACCCGCGAGCAGCTGGCGGGGGCCGTCAGGCCCCGGGGCCGCGGCGTAGATCGTGTCGAGCGCGTGGGCGGTCAGGAAGTCGAGCGTGGGCGCAGACTCCGGCCCCAGAACCAGTTCCTGCGTGTTGCCCCCGACGTGCCCACCGCCCAGCCGCGAGACCATGTCGCCGCGCACGAAGAAGTGCGCGGTATCGATGCCGGCGAAGACCTCCGGGGCGTAGTGCGCCAGCGCGCCCCCCGCGAGCTCCGCGGCGTGCTCCTCCAGCGCATCCGTGCCGCCGAGGGCGTTAAAGGTGGTGAGGGTGATGTCGGGTACCGTGATCGGCTGACCCGTGTCAGAGAGGAACGCCCTGTGCTTGTGACTGAACTCGTAGGCGGCGTACTGGGCAAGGGCGCCGCCGAGGGAGTGGCCGGTGAAGTGGATGGTTCCAGAGCCGGCGACACTCCTGAGTTCGTTAAGGAGCACCTCGCGGCCAACCTTCCACTGGTCCCAACCCAGGCGGATGTCTGCGTATGCATCCTGCCAGTCTTCCGTTCCCGCGAAAGCCACGACGAAATCGAAGCGTCCCCCAGGAAGACCTTCGCCATCGACAATTGCGCGTTGATAGACACTCGCACGAAGGCCAGTGCTGCTATCGACGACGGTCAGATCAAGGCGGCGTGTGAAGCCTTCTACCGGCAGCAGGTCGTTGACGTACCCGTAGGACTCACGGCTAGCGTGTTTTGCGATCTGATTGAGGACTTCCCTGTCCATTCGTATAACCTCCTTCGCAGAGCTCCAGTACTCGCAGGGTCCGCGTCGGCGGCTTGTCCTGGCTCATGTCCCG
>JALOLN010000133.1 GCA_025455945.1 Actinomycetes bacterium | reverse complement strand
GTCGGCGTCAGGCGTAGACGCGGAACCCCCGGCCGGTCTTGCGGCCCAGGTATCCGGCGGTCACCAGGTGCTCCAGCAGCGGGGCGGGGGCGAAGCCGGGCTCGCGGAACTCCCGGTACAGGGTCTGCTCGATGGCCAGCGAGACGTCCAGCCCCACGACGTCGAGCAGCTCGAACGGCCCCATGGGCAGGCCGCAGCCGACCTTCATCGCGGTGTCGATGTCGTCTGCCGTCGCGTAGTGGGCCTCGAGCATCTTCACCGCGTCGTTGAGGTAGGGGAACAGCAGCGCGTTGACGATGAAGCCGGCCCGGTCGCCGCAGTGGACGGCGTGCTTGCCGAGCTTGCGGCACACCGCGCTCGCCGTCGCCACGACGTCCTCGGCGGTGTTGACCGTCGCGACGACCTCGACCAGCCGCATCACCTGCGCCGGGTTGAAGAAGTGCAGCCCCACGACGTCCGCCGGCCGACGGGTCGCGGCGGCACAGTCGATGACCGGCAGGCTGGACGTCGTCGTCGCCAGCACCGCCCCCGGCTTGACGATCTCGTCCAGCGCACCGAACAGCGCCTGCTTCACCGACAGGTCCTCGACGACGGCCTCGACCACGAGGTCGACGTCGGCGAGGTCGTCCATGTCGGTGGTCCCGGTGACCCGACCGAGTGCCGCGTCGCGGTCCTCCTGGGCGAGCTTGCCGCGGGCGACCGCCTTGTCCAGCGAGCGCTCGAGCGCACCCCGCACCTTGGCGACCTTGGCCTCGCCGCGGGCCACGAAGACCGTCTCGTACCCGGCCTTGGCGAACACCTCCACGATGCCGGTCGCCATCGTGCCCGACCCGACGACACCCACCTTGGCCACCGGCCGGGCACCCTCGTCAGCGCCGGCGTCCGCCGGGGTCAGCGCGTCGGGGACGACGACCGGGGAGTTCTTCGCCTCGTAGGTGTAGAAGCCGCGCCCGGTCTTGCGGCCCAGCAACCCGGCCGTGACCATCTGCTTGAGGATCGGGCTCGGCGCGTGCAGCCGGTCGCGCGACTGCCGGTACATCGTGTCGAGGATCTCGAAGGCGGTGTCGAGCCCGATGAGGTCGAGCAGGGCCAGCGGACCCATCGGGTAGCCGCAGCCCAGGCGCATCGAGGCGTCGATGTCCTCGCGCGAGGCGTAGCGCGTCTCGTACATCGACACCGCGTGGTTGAGGTAGCCGAAGAGCAGCGCGTTGGCGATGAACCCCGCCTTGTCCCCCACCACGACCGGCGTCTTGCCCAGCTGTGCGGCGAAGTCCTTGACGTCGGCCACCACCTGCTGGTCGGCGACGACGGTCCCGACGATCTCCACCAGCTTGAGCACCGGTGCGGGGTTGAAGAAGTGCATGCCCACGACCCTCGACGGCCGGCCGGTGGCCACCGAGATCTCCGTCACCGACAGGGACGAGGTGTTCGTCGCCAGGATCGTGTCGCTCGCCGTGATGGCGTCGAGCGCCCCGAAGATCGATCGCTTGAGCTCGAGGCTCTCCGGCACGGCCTCGATGACGAGCTCGGTGTCCTTGAGGTCGTCCAGCGCCGTGGTGAAGGTGATCCGCCCGACCAGCTCGTCGCGTTCCGCCTCGGTGAGCTTGCCCCGCTTCAGGGCGCGCGCCGTCGACGCGTCCAGGTGGGCGCGGCCGCGGGCCAGGGTGGCGTCGTCACGTTCGACACCGACGACGTCCAGCCCCTGCCGGGCCAGGACTTCGACGATGCCGGCACCCATCGTGCCCAGACCCACGACCCCGACCCTGGTGAACTGCCGCGTCATCTCGCGATCCCCTCAGGAAGCCTGGTACTCGACGGGTCACAGTGTCCCAGAGCCGCCCGCGCCGGGAGCGCCCGGCCCCAGCACCGCGGCTAGAGTCGCGGGGAGCAGCCACCACGACCCCCGGGAGGGCCCCGTGACCGTCGCCGACGACCGTCAGGCGCTCGAGCGCTTCCCGTCCACCGACCCAGCCACCGGCGAGGTCATCGCCACCTGGCCCATCGACGACGAGCGCAGCATCGCCGAGACGGTGGACCGGGCCCGGCTCGCTGCCCAGTGGTGGGCGGACCTCGGCTTCGCCGGCCGGAGGGAGCGCCTGCTGGCCTGGCGCGGTGTCCTGGCCCGGCGGGTGCGCCAGCTGGGCCACCTCATGCACCGCGAGAACGGCAAGCCGCTGGACGACGCCACGCTCGAGGCGATCCTCGCCATCGACCACCTGGACTGGGCGGCCAAGCACGCCCGCAAGGTGCTCGGCCCCCGGACGGTCCGCCCCAGCCTGCTCTCGGCCAACCAGCAGGCCTGGCTGGAGTACCAGCCGCTGGGCGTGATCGGCGTGATCGGACCGTGGAACTATCCGGTCTTCACGCCGATGGGCTCGATCGCCTACGCGCTGGCCGCGGGCAACGCGGTGGTCTTCAAGCCGTCCGAGTACACCCCCGGGGTCGGCGCCTGGCTGGTCGAGACCTTCGCCGAGGTGGTACCCGAGCAGCCGGTGCTGCAGCTGGTCACCGGGTTCGGGGCGACCGGCGCGGCGCTGTGCCGCTCCGGCGTCGACAAGGTCGCCTTCACCGGCTCGACGGCGACCGGCAAGAAGGTGATGTCCGCCTGCGCGGAGCGGCTGACCCCCGTGCTCGTCGAGTGCGGCGGCAAGGACGCGCTCATCGTCGACGCCGACGCCGACCTCGACGCCGCCGCGGACGCCGCCGCCTGGGGCGGTCTCAGCAACGCCGGGCAGACCTGCACCGGGATCGAGCGGGTCTTCGTCGCCGACGCCGTCTACGAGCCGTTCCTCGCCAAGCTCGTGGAGCGGGTCCGCGAGTTGCGCCCGGGCTCCGACCCGCACGCCTCATACGGCCCGATCACGATGCCGTCGCAGGTCGACGTGATCCGCCGCCACATCGAGGAGGCGATCGAGCGTGGGGGCCGCGCGGTGGTGGGTGGCCCGCAGGCGGTCCGGCCCCCCTTCGTCGACCCCGTGGTCCTCGTCGACGTCCCCGAGGACTCCCCCGCCAACACCGAGGAGACCTTCGGCCCGACGCTGTCCGTGACCCGAGTCCGCGACGTCGACGAGGCGGTGGACAGGGTGAACGGTGGCCTCTACGGGCTCGGGGCCGCCGTGTTCGCCAAGCGCCGCGGGATGGAGCTGGCCCGCCGCCTGCGCACCGGCATGACGTCGGTGAACTCCGCGATCTCCTTCGCCACGGTCCCCGCGCTCCCCTTCGGCGGGGTCGCGGACTCCGGCTTCGGCCGCATCCACGGCGCGGACGGGCTCAAGGAGTTCACCCGGGCCAAGGCGATCACGCGGCAGCGGTTCGGGCTGCCGGTGCCGCTGACCTCGTTCGACCGCGCGCCGGAGACCGTGGACCGCATCGTCTGGCTGGTCGGCGTGCTCTACGGCCGCCGCCGCTGAGCCCAGCGGGGTGGGCTAGCGTGGCCGACCGTGCGACTGGTCGTGGCCCGCTGCAGCGTCGACTACGTGGGACGACTCACGGCGCACCTGCCCCTGGCCCCCCGGCTCATCCTCGTCAAGGCGGACGGCTCCGTCTCGGTGCACGCCGACGACCGCGCCTACAAGCCGCTCAACTGGATGAGCCCGCCGTGCACGCTGCGCATCGAGGACGACGGCGCGGCGGGGGTGTGGACCGTGACCAACAGGGCCGGCGAGCGGCTGGTCATCACGCTCGCCGAGGTGCTGCACGACTCCACCCACGAGCTGGGCACCGACCCGGGACTGGTGAAGGACGGGGTGGAGGCGCACCTGCAGGAGCTGCTCGCCGAGCAGGTCGAGACCCTCGGCCCGGGGTGGCGGCTGGTCCGGCGCGAGTTCCCCACGGCGATCGGTCCGGTCGACCTGCTCTGTCGTGACTCCGGCGGGGCGACCGTCGCCGTCGAGGTGAAGCGCCGCGGGGAGATCGACGGGGTCGAGCAGCTGACCCGGTACCTCGACCTGCTCAACCGGGACCCATTGCTGGCCCCGGTCCGCGGCATCCTCGCGGCGCAGGAGATCAAGCCGCAGGCACGCGTGCTGGCCGTCGACCGCGGGATCGAGTGCCGGACCCTCGACTACGACACGCTGCGCGGGCACGACGACCCGACGTCCCGCCTGTTCTAGCTCCGGCGGTGCTGGCCGCGCCTCAGGACGCCGCGGCTGCCCCGGCGAGCAGGGGCAGACCGTGCGCCCGGCGGATCTCGTCCACGACGCGTCCCATCACCGCGGTGATGTCGTAGTCCTTCGGGGTGAACACCGCGGCCACGCCGTCGGCCCGTAGCCGCTCGGCGTCCGCGTCCGGGATGATCCCCCCGACGACCACCGGGACGTCGGAGAGCCCGGCGGCCCGCAGCCCGTCGAGCACCTCGGGCACCAGCGACAGGTGCGAGCCGGACAGGATGGACAGGCCCACGCAGTGCACGTCCTCGGCCACGGCAGCGGCGACGATCTGCTCCGGGGTGAGCCGGATGCCCTGGTAGACGACCTCGAAGCCGGCGTCCCGGGCGCGCACCGCGATCTGCTCGGCGCCGTTGGAGTGCCCGTCCAGGCCGGGCTTGCCCACCAGCAGCCGCAGCCGCCCGCCCAGCTCGTCGCCGGTCGCCGCGACCGCGGCCCGGACGGCGGAGAGCTCAGCGCTGGCCTCGGTGACGCCGACGACGCCACTGACGCCGGTCGGGGCGCGGTACTCACCGAAGACGTCGCGCAGGGCCTGGGTCCACTCTCCCGTCGTCACGCCCACCCGGGCGCAGGCGAGGGTGGCCGGGACGAGGTTCTCGGCCGTGGCCGCTGTCGCGCGCAGCCGGGCCAGCGCCGCCTCGACCGCCGCGGGGTCGCGCCCGGCCCGCCAGGCCCGGACCGCGTCGACGGCGTGCTGCTCGACGGCCGGGTCCACGACCTGGATGGCGCCGCTGCCCGTCAGCGGGTTCGGCTCGCTCTCGGTGAAAGCGTTGACGCCGACGACGACCTCGTCGCCGGACTCGATGCGGGCGCGCCGGGCCGCGTGCGAGGCCACCAGCTGCTGCTTCATGTAGCCGGTCTCGACGGCGGCCACTGCCCCGCCCATGGCCTCGACCGTGGCCATCTCGGCCCGGGCCGCGGCGACCAGGGACTCCACCTTCTGGCTGACGACGACCGAGCCCTCGAAGAGGTCGTCGTACTCCAGGAGGTCTGACTCGAACGCCAGGACCTGCTGGATGCGCAGCGACCACTGCTGGTCCCAGGGCCTGGGCAGGCCCAGCGCCTCGTTCCACGCCGGCAGCTGGACGGCTCGGGCCCGCGCGTCCTTGGACAGGGTCACGCCGAGCATCTCCAAGACGATGCGCTGCACGTTGTTCTCCGGCTGCGCCTCGGTCAGCCCGAGCGAGTTGACCTGGACGCCGTAACGGAACCGGCGCTGCTTCGCGTCGGTGACGCCGTAGCGGTCGAGGGTCAGCTCGTCCCACAGCTGGACGAACGCCCGCATCTTGCACAGCTCCTCGACGAACCGGACACCGGCGTTGACGAAGAACGAGATGCGGGCGACGACCTCCCCGAACCGCTCCGGCGGCACCTGGCCGGAGTCGCGGACGGCGTCCAGCACGGCGATGGCGGTGCTCAGGGCGTAGGCGATCTCCTGGACGGGGGTCGCCCCGGCCTCCTGCAGGTGGTAGCTGCAGATGTTGATCGGGTTCCACTTCGGCACGTGGTTGACGGTGTACGCGATCATGTCCGTCGTCAGGCGCAGCGAGGGCCCGGGCGGGAACACGTAGGTCCCGCGGGACAGGTACTCCTTGACGATGTCGTTCTGGGTCGTCCCCTGCAGCACCGCCGGGTCGGCGCCCTGCTCCTCGGCGACGACCTGGTACAGCGCCA
>JALOLN010000132.1 GCA_025455945.1 Actinomycetes bacterium | reverse complement strand
ACGACGAGGTCGACCGAGGGCGCCGCCGACAGCAGCACCCGCTGCCCGGGCGCCACGCCGACGGCGGCCAGCCGGCGGGCGGCGGCCGCCGTCCGCTCCGCGAGCTCGGCGGCGGTGGTCCGGCGGTCGGCGTCGAGCAGCACCACGCGGTCGCCGTCCCGTTCCCAGGCCCGCACCCAGAGCCGGGGCAGGGTGGGGCGCATCCCCCGATCCTGCCCCCTACGCTGCCGGCCATGGCCCCGACCCCCGAGCTCCCCCTGCCCGAGCGGATCGGCCGCTACGACCGCGCGCTGGCCGACTTCGTCGCCCTGGCCCGGTCGCTGGAGCCGGGCGACTGGGGCCGGCCCACCGACCTGCCGGGGTGGAGCGTCCAGGACAACGTCAGCCACGTCGTCGGGGTCGAGTCCGACCTGCTCGGCCGGCCGGCCCCGGCGCACACCCCGGACTGGGCGGCGCTGCCGCACGTCCGAGGCGACATGGGCCGGTTCGTCGAGGTGGCCGTCGACGCCCGGCGGGGCAGCGCACCGGACGCCGTCCTGGCCGAGCTGGTCGAGGTCGTCGAGCAGCGCCGCGCGGCGCTGGCGGCGGCGGTCGGGGACCCGGTCGGGCCGGCGCCGGGGTTCTTCGGCACCGTGGACCGGATGCTCGGTCTGCGCCCGTTCGACATCTGGGCGCACGAGCAGGACATCCGTCGTGCGGTGGGCCGCCCGGGCAACCTCGACGGCGCCGGGGCGCTGGCCGCCCGGGACCGGCTGCGGCTCGCCCTGCCCTACGTCGTCGGCCAGGTCGTCGGGGCGCCCCCGGGCACCGTGGTCCGCTGGGAGGTCGCCGGCCCGCTGGCGTTCAGCGCTTCGGTCACGGTGGGTGATGACGGCCGGGCCGTGGACGTCGGGGACCGCACCGGCGCGGCGCCCGACGTCCGGCTGGAGATGGGCTGGGAGACGTTCGTCCTGCTCGGCTGCGGCCGGCGGCCGCCCGCGGCGGTCGACGTCGTCGTCCGCGGTGACGTCGAGCTCGGCGCCCAGGTGCTCGCTGCGATGCCCGTCACGCCCTGACCGGGGCGCCCGGCCGCACCCCAGCCCCGCCGCTCAGTGCCAAAGCAGCGGGGTGGCCGGGTCCTCGAGCACGGCCGCCACATCGGCGAGGAACCGCGACCCGAGGGCGCCGTCGACGAACCGGTGGTCGAAGGACACCGACAGCTCCGCGACCCAGCGGGGCCGGACCCGGCCCTTGTGCACCCAGGGCCGCTGCCGGAACGCGCCCACCGCGAGGATCGCCGCCTCGCCTGGGTTGATGATCGGCGTCCCGCCGTCCACCCCGAAGACCCCGACGTTGGTGATCGTGAACGTGCCGCCGACGAGGTCCGCCGGAGCGGTCCGGCCCTCCTTCGCGGTGTCGGTCAGGGCTCGCAGCGCCTCGGCCAGTTCGGGCAGCGACAGCCGTCCGGCGTCCTTGACGTTCGGGACGAGCAGGCCACGCGGCGTGGCCGCGGCGATGCCCAGGTTGACGGCGCCCTTGTAGACGACCTCCTGGGCCTCGGCGTCGAAGGACGCGTTGATCTCCGGGGTCCGCCGGACCGCCTCGAGCACCGCCCGCGCGACCAGCAGCAACGGCGTCACCCGGGCCTCGGCGAAGCCGGGGGTGTCCCGCAGCCGTCGCACCAGCTTGACGGTCCGGGTGACGTCGACCGCCACCCACTCGGTGACGTGCGGGGCGCTGAACGCTGAGGCCACCATCGCCTCGGCCATGTGCTTGCGGACGCCGCGCACCGGCTCGCGCCGGTCGGCGGGGGTCGCGGACGCCGCCACGGCGCCAGGGCGCGAGACCGCCTCGACGTCGGCCCGGGTGACGGTGCCGTGCGGACCCGTGGGCGTCACCGTGGTGAGGTCGACCCCGAGGTCGCGCGCCAGCTTGCGCACCGGCGGCTTGGCCAGCACCGGGGTCTCGGCCAGCGCACGCTCGACGGCCCGGCCGACCTCCAGCCCTCCGATCCGCGTCGGCGCGATCGGCCGGGTGGAGCCGCCCCCAGGGCGCCGCGGACGGCGTGACGCCGGTGCCGCCTTGACGCCGTAGCCCACGAGGACGGCCTGCCGGCCCTCCTCGGCAGGGGGCGCCGGGACGAACTCCGCGGCCGGGCCCGCCGGCACCGGCGGGCCGGTCGTGGTCGCGTCCGGGTCGGTGTCGACGGTGATGATCGGGGTCCCGACGTCGACGGTGTCCCCGGGCTGGGCCAGCAGCTCGGTGACGACCCCGTCGAACGGGCAGGGCAGCTCGACGGCGGCCTTGGCGGTCTCGATCTCGACGATGGTCTGGTTGACGCCCACCCGGTCGCCCGGCTGCACGAACCACTGCAGGATCTCGGCCTCGGTGAGTCCCTCGCCCACGTCCGGCAGGCGGAACTGCTCGTAGCTCGGCATCAGTGCTCCATCAGTGCGGCATGGGTCAGTGCGCCAGCACGCGGTCGACCGCGTCCAGCACCCGGTCGAGGTCGGGCAGGAAGTGCTCCTCCAGCCTGGACGGCGGATACGGCGCGTGGTAGCCGCCGACCCGCAGCACCGGCGCCTCCAGGGCGTAGAAGCAGCACTCCTGCACCCGGGCGGCGATCTCCGCGCCGAGCCCGAGGAACACCGGGGCCTCGTGGACGACGACCAGCCGGTGGGTGCGCTCCACCGACTCGGTGACGAGGTCGAGGTCAAGCGGCGAGAGCGACCGCAGGTCGAGCACCTCCAGGTCGTGGCCCTCCTGCTGCGCCGCCGCGGCGGCGTCCAGGCAGGTGCGGACCATCGGTCCGTAGCAGGCTAGCGTGACGTCGCGGCCGGGCCGGGCCACCCGTCCCGCGAACAGCGGCCCGGGGGCGCTGCCCCCGGTGTCCACCGGCGCCTTCTCCCAGTACCGGCGCTTGGGCTCGAGGAACACGACGGGGTCCGCACAGCGCACCGCCTGCTGGATCATCCAGTAGGCGTCGGCCGGGGTCGACGGGGTGACGACGCGGAGTCCGGGGGTGTGCGCGAAGTAGGCCTCCGGGCTCTCGCTGTGGTGCTCCACCGCACCGATCCCCCCGCCGTAGGGGATCCGGATGACGACCGGCATCGGCACGTCCCCGCGCGAGCGGGCGTGCATCTTGGCGACCTGGCTGACGATCTGGTCGAACGCCGGGAAGACGAACCCGTCGAACTGGATCTCCACGACCGGGCGGTAGCCCCGCATGGCCAGGCCCACCGCGGTACCGACGATGCCGCTCTCGGCCAGCGGGGTGTCGAACACCCGGCTCTCGCCGAACTCCTTCTGCAGCCCGTCGGTGACCCGGAACACCCCGCCGAGCTTGCCGACGTCCTCGCCCATGACGAGCACCTTGGGGTCGTCCTCGAGGGCGCGGCGCAGCCCCAGCGTGAGGGCCTTCGCCAGCGTGACGGTCTCGCTCACCGGTGGCCCTCCTCGAAGGAGGCCAGGTACGCCGTCAGCTCGGCGCGCTCCTGCGCGACCAGCGGGTGCGGCTCGGCGTACACCTGGTCGAAGATCTGCTCGGGGGTCGGGTCGGGCAGCGAGCGGCAGCCGTCGCGCAGGCGCACCGCGAGCGCCTCGGCCTCGGCGTCCACGCCGTCGAAGAACGCCTGGTCGGCGAGCTGCTGGCGCCAGAGGAAGGAGCGCAGCCGCTCGACCGGGTCCTTGAGCTTCCAGGCCTCGAGGTCGCTCGCCAGCCGGTACCGGGTGGGGTCGTCGGACGTCGTGTGCGCGCCCATCCGGTAGGTGAACGCCTCGATGAGGCTGGGCCCCCCGCCCTCCCTGGCCCGCTGGAGGTGGGCCCGGGTGACGGCGAGCACGGCGAGGACGTCGTTGCCGTCGACGCGCACCCCCGGGAAGCCGAACCCGGCGGCCCGCCGGTACAGCGGGATGCGGGTCTGCTTCTCCAGCGGCTCGGAGATCGCCCACTGGTTGTTCTGGCAGAAGAAGACGACGGGGGCGTCGAAGACGGCGGCCCAGATGAATGACTCGTTGACGTCACCCTGGCTGCTCGCGCCGTCACCGAAGTAGGCGATGACCGCGGTGTCCGCCTGGTCGCGCTGGACGCCCATCGCGTACCCGACCGCGTGCAGGCACTGGTTGCCGATGACGATCGTGTAGAGCGCGAAGTTGTGCTCGTGCGGGTCCCACCCGCCGTTGGAGACCCCCCGGAACAGCGCCAGCAGCTGCAGCGGGTCGACACCGCGGGTGAAGGCGACGCCGTGCTCCCGGTAGGTCGGGAAGCAGAAGTCGTCCGGCTGCAGGGCCCGGCCGCTGCCGACCTGGGCGGCCTCCTGGCCGAGCAGGCTGGCCCAGAGCCCCAGCTCGCCCTGCCGCTGCAGGGCGGTGGCCTCGACGTCGACCCGACGGACGAGCACGAGGTCGCGGAAGAGCGACCGGTACTCGTCGTCGGCGAGGGTCAGGTCGTAGTCAGGATGGTGCACCCGCTCGCCCTCGGGGGTGAGCAGCTGGACCAGTTCGGCGGGGGTTCCGGGCTCCGCTGGGATGTCCGCTCGCACAGTCCCCGCCGTAGCACGCCCTTCACGCGGGGGTGGGGACGCCGGTCGCGCCCGCGTAGCCTCCGCGCATGGACGACGTGGCGTTCGGCAGCCCGCGGGGCCAGCTGGTGCTGGCCGCCACCGTCGTGGCCTCCGGCGTCGCCTTCCTCGACACCACCGTCGTCAACGTCGCCCTGCCCCGGATCGGCGCCGACCTCGGCGGCGGGTTCGCCACCTTGCAGTGGGTGCTCGACGCCTACCTGCTCGCCCTCGGCGCCCTCGTCCTCGTCGGCGGCGCCCTCGGGGACCTGCTGGGCCGCCGTCGGGTCTTCGAGGTCGGGCTGGTCGGCTTCGGCGTGGCCTCCGTGCTGTGCGGCCTGGCCCCCCGGGCCGAGCTGCTCGTCGCGGCGCGCGGGCTGCAGGGCGTGGCGGCGGCGCTGCTCGTGCCCGGCTCGCTGGCGATCCTCGCCGCGACGTTCACCGGGGCGGACCGCGGTCGCGCCATCGGCGCCTGGTCCGGGCTGTCCGGGGTGTTCACCGCCCTCGGCCCATTCGTGGGGGGCGCGCTCGTCGACGCCTCGCCGTCCGGCTGGCGGTGGGTCTTCCTGCTCAACGTCCCACTGGTCGTCGCCGCCATGGTGCTGTCCCGGGCCGGGATCCCCGACGCGCCCGGCAGCCGGGCCGGGGCCCGCCTGGACCTCCTCGGCGCAGGCCTCGTGACGGTCGGCCTCGGCCTGGTCGTGTACCCGCTCATCGAGTGGGGCCGCCTCGACCGCGCCACGGCGGTGGCCCTGCTGGTCCTCGCCGCCGTCGTCCTCGGTGCGTTCCTCGCGGTCGAGGCCCGCACGGCCGCGCCGATGCTGCCCCTGGCGCTGTTCCGGCTGCGCTCCTTCACCGTCGCGAACCTCGTGACCCTCGTCGTGTACGCGGCCCTCGGCGGGGCGTTCTTCCTGCTCGTCGTCGTCCTGCAGGAGGCGCTGGGCTACTCGGCGCTGGCGTCGGGCGCGGCGGGCCTGCCGATCACCGTGGCGCTGCTGCTGCTGTCGTCGCGGGTGGGCGGCCTCGTCGACCGGGTCGGTGCCCGCCTGCTGCTCACCGCGGGGGGGGTCGGGACGGCGGCCGGCCTGCTGCTGCTCGTCCGGGTCGGCAGCGGGGGCGGCTACTGGCGCGACGTGTTCCCCGGCGTGACGGTGTTCGCGCTGGGGCTGTCACTGGTGGTGGCCCCGGTGACGACGACGGTGCTGGCCGACGTCGGCGTCCGACGGCAGGGTGTGGCCTCGGGCACCAACAACGCGGTGGCCCGGGTCGCGGCCCTCCTCGCGGTGGCGATCCTGCCGCTCACCTCGGGGATCTCCGCGGCGGCTGACGCACAGGAGCTGCTCACGGGCTTCGACCGGGCGATGGTCAGCTGCGCCGCCCTGTGCGCAGCGGGGGCGATGGTCGCAGCGGTCGGCCTGCGCGGGCCGGATGTGGCACGCTCGAGTTCGGCCGTCGGGTCACCGCGCGCCGGGCACGACACGTGAGGCAGGAGGGGGTGGCAGTGGACCGCGAGCGCATCCGGGTGTTCCTGCTCGACGACCACGAGGTGGTCCGCCGCGGGCTGCACGAGCTGCTGACCCTCGAGGGGGACCTCGACGTCGTCGGGGAGGCGGGAACGGCGCAGGACGGCATCACCCGCATCCCGCTGGTCCGGCCGGACGTCGCCGTCCTCGACGTCCGCCTGCCCGACCGCTCCGGGGTCGAGGTGTGCCGGGAGATCCGCGACCTGGCCCCCGACACCCGCTGCCTGATGCTCACCTCGTACGCCGACGACGAGGCGCTCTTCGACGCGATCATGGCCGGCGCGGCCGGCTACGTCCTCAAGGACATCCGGGGCACCGACCTCGTCGACGCGATCCGCTCGGTCGCGGCGGGGCGGTCCCTGCTCGACCCGGACGCCACGGCCCGGGTGCTGGACCGGCTGCGCGGCCAGGAGAAGCACGACGAGCGGCTCGACGTGCTCACCGAGCAGGAGCGGCGGATCCTCGAGCTCATCGGGGAGGGCCTCACCAACCGGCAGATCGGCGAGCGGCTGTACCTGGCCGAGAAGACGGTCAAGAACTACGTCTCGAGCATCCTCGCGAAGCTCGGCATGGAGCGGCGCACCCAGGCCGCCGCGTTCGTCGTCCGGCTCGAGGAGCGCGGCGAGACCTGATCCCCCGGTCTCAGCGGACGGGGGCGCGCCAGGTCAGCCGGACTCCGCGCCCGTCGTCGACCGTCTCCACCGAGCACGCCCCGCCGAGCGCCTCCGCCCGGGCCGCCAGGTTGGCCAGCCCGCTGCGCCGCTTGCTGCGGCCCAGGCCCCGCCCGTTGTCACGGACCGTGAGGACGACGTCGGCGCCGTCGACGGCGACCGTCACCTGCGCCCAGGACGCGGCGGCGTGCCGGCCGACGTTGGACAGCGCCTCGCGCAGCGCCGCCAGCAGCTGCTCGCCGACCGCCTCCGGCACGACCGAGTCGACGGCCCCGGCGAAGGTCACCGCCGGCTCGAAGCCGAGCAGGGCCACCGCGGACGCGCTCTCGCGCAGCACCCGGCCGCGCAGCCCGCTGGGTACCTCCCGCCCCGACTCCTGCAGCGCGAAGATCGACTGCCGGACCTCGACGATCGTCTCGTCGAGCTCGTCGACCGCCCGGCTGATCCGCTCCCGCAGCGCGGCGGACATGTCGGGGCGGCGGCTGACCGCCTGCAGGCTCATGCCGGTCGCGAACAGCCGCTGGATGACGAGGTCGTGCAGGTCGCGGGCGATCCGGTCCCGGTCCTCGAGCAGCGCCAGCCGCTCCTTCTCCCGCTGGGCGTCACCGAGCACCAGCGCCAGCGCCGCCTGGTCGGCGAACGCCTGCGCGGTCGCCAGCTCGTCCTCGCTGAAGCGGCGTCCCCCCTGCTGGTTGCCGAAGACGAGGACGCCGAGCGTGCGGCCCTCGACGTTGAGCGGCATCATCATCGTCGCCGCCGTCCCGGCCCGGAACGCGGGCAGCAGGGGGTGGCCCTCGTCGAGCTGCTCGACGACGACGCTGCGCCCGGACCGGGCCACCTCGGCGGCCAGGTACCCCTGTGGGACCCGCATGCCGCGCAGCCCCTCGGCCGCCGCACCGGCCACCTCCACGTAGCGCAGGCCGTCGCCCTCGGGGAGCCCGACGAGCACGAGGTCGCAGCCGGACACCTCCAGCGCCCGCTCGGTGATGAGCCGCAGCAGCGCCGCCGCCGACCCGCCCGAGAGCACCGCCGTGGTGATCTCGGTCGAGGCCCGCCGCCACAGGGCCCGCAGCCGCACCGCCTCGAACAGCCGGGCGTTCTCAACCGCCACCCCGGCCGCCGCCGCGAGCGCCTCCACGACGTCCTGGTCCTCGGCGGTGAACGCCGCCCCGTCGCGCTTCTCGGTGAGGTAGAGGTTGCCGAACACGGTGTCCCTGACCCGGATCGGGACGCCGAGGAAGGACCGCATCGGCGGGTGCCCCGGGGGGAAGCCCGCCGACGCGGGGTGCGTCCCGATGTCCTCGACCCGGATCGGCAGCGGGTCGTCGACGAGCAGCAGGCCGAGGACGCCGCGGCCGCGCGGGGTGTGGCCGATCTGCGCAGCGACCTCCGGGGGCATGCCCACGTGGACGAACTCGTGCAGCGCGCGGTCCGGGCCGACCACCCCGAGCGCGCCGTAGCGGGCGCCGACGAGGTCGACGGCGGTCTCGACGATCCGGTGCAGGGTGGACTGCAGGTCCAGCCCCTTGGCGACCGACACGACAGCCTCGAGCAGGCCGCGCGTCATCGCCTCGCCCACGCCACCTCCTCGGTCTCGCGCTCCCGGTGCCACTGTTCCGCGTACCACCCTCCCCCGGCCACCAGGTCGGCGTGGGTGCCCCTCTCGCGCACCCGGCCGCCGTCGAGCACGACCACCTCGTCGACCTGGTCGAGCCCGGTCAGCCGGTGCGTGATGACCAGTGTGGTCCGGCCGCGGGTCACGTCCAGCAGGTCGGCCGTCAGCGCGTCGGCCGTCGTCGTGTCCAGGTGCTCGGCCGGCTCGTCCAGCACGAGCACCGGCGCGCCGGCCAGGACGACGCGGGCGAGGGCGAGCCGCTGCCGCTGGCCCCCGGACAGCCGGGATCCGTGCTCGCCCACCGCGGTCCCCAGCCCCTCAGGCAGGCCGTCCACCCACGCCAGCAGCCGGGCCGCGGCCAGCGCGGCCCGCAGCTCGTCGGCCGTGGCGCTCCGCCGGGCCAGCCGCAGGTTCTCCTCCAGCGTGGTGTCGAAGACGTGCGCGTCCTGCGCGGCGAGGCCGACGACGCCGCGCACGGTGTCGCCGTCGAGCGTCGCGAGCTCGACCCCGTCGAGGGTGACCGACCCCTGCGCGTACGGCAGGAACCGCAGCAGCACGGCCGCCAGGGTCGACTTGCCGGCCCCGCTCGGCCCCACGACCGCGACCCGCCGGCCGGGCGGCAGGTCCAGGTCGACGCCGTCCAGCGCCCAGCCGGCGTCGTCCCGGTAGCGCGCCCGCAGGCCACGCACCACCATCGTGTGGCCGTCGGGGGCGGCGGGCAGCGCGGCCGCCACCGCCGGCTCGACGACCGGCTCCGGGGCGTCGAGCACCGCGAAGACCCGGGCCGCCGCCTGCCGGACCCGCTCCAGCGACTGTGCGGCCATCGGCAGCCCGGCCACCAGCTCGAAGGCCGCGAGCGGGGTGAGGACGACGACCGCGAGCGCCACACCGTCCAGCCGCCCGTCCGCCACGGCCGGGATGCCCACCGCAAGGGCGCCCCACACCGCCGCCCCGCCGAGCACCGCGGTGAGCCCGCTGCCCACGCCGGCGTTCCGCGACGTCGCGGCCGCCACGACGGTGAGCTCGTCGTCCAGCCTGGCCACGCGGGCTCGCTGGGCTGCGACGGCGCCGTTGGCCACGAGGTCAGGGGCGCCCTGGAGGAGGTCGACGACCGCAGCGGCCAGCTCGCCCCGGGCCGGCGCCTGGCGGGCTTCGGACCTGCGAGCGAGTGCCGCGGTGAGCGCCGGCACCGCGAGCGCAGCAGCCAGCAGGGCGGCGAGCAGGACCGCCCCCGCAGCGGGCAGCAGCCACGTGACCAGCCCGACGGTCGCCGCCCCCACGACCAGGGCGATCGCGTAGGCCGGCACCACCCGCAGCAGCAGGTCCTGCATGGTGTCGACGTCGCCCACCAGCCGGGCCAGCAGGTCCCCGCTGCGGAACGCCGGCAGGCCCGCCGGGGCGAGCCGCTCCAGCCGCCGGTACACGCTGACCCGCAGGTCGGCGAGCAGCCGCAGCGCCGCGTCGTGGCCCACGACCCGCTCGCCGTAGCGGAACACGCCGCGGGAGATGCCGAAGAATCGCACGCCGACGATCGCCACGGTGAGCGTGAGGATCGGCGGCTGCTCGGACGCGCGGGAGATCAGCCAGGCCGACGTGGCCAGCAG
Source organism: Actinomycetes bacterium (assembly GCA_025455945.1). GTDB lineage: Bacteria > Actinomycetota > Actinomycetes > Prado026 > Prado026 > Prado026. The sequence continues at coordinate 417 of JALOLN010000132.1, read as the reverse complement.
CCCGATCGCGGCCGCCGCGGCGCAGCCGCCGAGCACGGTGGCGAGGGTCAGCCGGCCCGCCGCCGGCCGGGCCAGGGCCAGCGTCCGCCGCAGCGGTGCCCTCGGCTCCGCGGAGGGGGGCGGGCCGCCGCCCAGCGGGTCGGCCGGCGCGGTGAACGTCATGACGGCACCGCCTCCGTGGCCAGGCTGACCACCCGATCGGCCAGCGTCAGCAGCGCCGGCCGGTGCGCCACGAGCACGACGGTCCGCCCGGCGGCCAGCCGGCGGACGGCGTCGAGCACCTGCGCCTCGGTCGCGCCGTCCAGGGCGGCCGTCGGCTCGTCCAGCAGCAGCAGCGGTGCGTCGCGCAGGAAGGCCCGGGCCAGCGCCACCCGCTGCCGCTCACCGGCGGACAGCCCCGCGCCGCGCTCCCCCAGG
>JALOLN010000131.1 GCA_025455945.1 Actinomycetes bacterium | reverse complement strand
AAGTCGGAGCTGGCCCGAGGCATCGACAAGATCCTGCTCGTCGTCACCTGGGCCATCGTCCCCACCGCGGCGATCCTGCTCGTCGGGCAGGTGTTCGACGACGACACCGGGGTCCGCGCGGACGTCATCGGCACCGTCGCCGGGGTGGTCGCCCTGGTCCCCCAGGGCCTGGTCCTGCTGCTCAGCATGGCGCAGGCGGTCGCGGTCATCCGGCTGGGGCACCGACAGGTCCTCGTGCAGCAGCTGCAGGCCGTCGAGACGCTCGCCCGGGTGACGGTCCTGGCCTCGGACAAGACCGGCACCCTCACCGACGGCCAGGTCACCCTCGAGGACGTGCAGGCGCTAGGCGCAGAGCTCGACCGGGCGCGGGCCGAGCGGGCCCTGGCCGCCATGGCCGCGGCCGACGAGCACCCGAACCCGACGATGACCGCCATCGCCCGCGCCCACCCGCAGCCACCAGGGTGGACGGAGCGGTCCAGCGTGCCGTTCGACTCGGCCCACAAGTACAGCGCCGTGGACTTCGGCCCGGACGGCTCGTGGTTCGTCGGCGCCCCCGAGGTGCTCCTGCCCGCGGACCACCCGGGCCGTGGCCTGGTGGACGCCCGGGCCGCCGAGGGCCTGCGTGTGCTGCTGCTCGCCCGGGCCGGCTCGCTGCCGGAGGCCGGGACCCTGCCCGGCGACCTGACGCCCACCGCGCTGGTCACCTTCCGCGACAGCGTGCGGGCGGACGCCGCGGACACGATCCGGTACTTCCTGCGCGAGAACGTCGTGCCCAAGGTGATCTCCGGCGACAACCCGGTGACCGTGGCCACCATCGCCCGACGGTGCCAGGTGCCCGACGCCGACCGGGCCGTCGACGCCCGGGAGCTCCCGACCGACCGCGCGGCACTGGCGGAGGCCAGCGCGCGCTACGCGGTGTTCGGCCGGGTGACCCCAGAGGTCAAGCGGGCGCTGCTCCACGCCCTGCAGTCGCGGGGTGAGGTCGTGGCGATGACCGGGGACGGCGTCAACGACACCCTCGCCCTCAAGGACGCCGACCTCGGCATCGCCATGGGCTCCGGGACGCCCGCCGCCAAGTCGGTCTCCGACCTCGTCCTGCTGGACAACCGCTTCGCCACCCTGCCCAGCGTCGTGGCCGAGGGCAGGCGGGTCATCGCCAACATCGAACGGGTCGCGCGGCTGTTCGTCACCAAGAACTTCTGGGCTGCTGCACTGGCGGTCCTCACCGGCCTCTTCACGATGAGCTACCCGATCCTGCCGCGGCAGCTGTCCGTCATCGACGCCCTGACGATCGGCATCCCCGGTTTCGTGCTCTCGTTCCAGGCCAGCCACGACCCGGTCCGACCCGGGTTCATCCCCCGGGTGCTCCGCTTCGCGGTCCCGGCCGGGCTCATCGTCGGGGTGGCGGCGATGGTCGTGTTCGGCGTCGGGCGTTCCAGCCTCGTCGGCGCCGACCGCGAGTCCGCCCAGAGCGCGACCACCCTGGCGCTGACCGCCCTGGGCCTGTGGGTGCTGTTCGAGCTGGCCCGGCCGCTGGACCGGGTCCGCGGTCTCCTCCTGGCGGCCATGGTGGTCCTCGGGGTGGCGGTGTTCACCATCCCGCCGCTGGCGCAGTTCTTCAGCCTCGAGGTCCCGTCGGCCGACCTCGGCCTGCTCGTCGCGGTCGTGGTCGCGGTCGCGGCACTCCTCGTCGAGGTCGTGCTCCGCCTCGCGCAGCGCTACTTCGGGGCGGCTGGCCTGGAGCCCACGGGCCCGACGGCCTGACCGGTCCCCGCTCAGGCCTGCGCGGGGACCGCCGCACCCAGCCCGCCGGTGCGCTCCCGGCGCCAGGCCCGCCCGGCGACCGCGCCGGAGCCGCCCAGGATGGCGAGGACGCCGAGCAGGTCCAGCCAGGTGGGCAGCCCGCCGAGCGCGCCGACGACCGTGACGAGGTTCACCAGGATGATGAGGCCGCCGACCATCGTGCCCATCGCCGCGTGCGGCAGCCGACCGGCGAGCCGGGCGGCGAAGGGGGCGACGAGCACCCCGCCGGTGGTGAGGCCGAGGACCGGGAGCCAGGGGATGTTCGCCTGCGCCGTCCCGGTGAGGAACCCCATGGACACCGAGACCGCGATGAGGAACTCCGCGGCGTTCACCGTGCCGACCACCTTGCGCGGCTCGTGCTGGGTGACGGTGAGCAGGCTGGGGGTCACCACCGGTCCCCAGCCGCCGCCTCCGGTGGCGTCGACGAACCCGCCGAGCAGACCGATGGGCGACAGCCAGCGTGCGGTGTTGCCGTTCCGCGGGACGGGGATGAGCCGCATGCCCAGCCCGAAGCGGGCGAAGATGACTGCGCCGAAGAACAGCAGCAGACCCGACATCCAGGCCTTGGCCGAGACCAGGCTGATGTTGGTGAGCACGACGGCGCCGAGGAACCCGCCGACCATGCCGGGCAGAGCGATGCGGACCAGCGCCTTGCGGTCGACGTTGCCGACCCGCCAGTGCGTGAGCCCGCTGACGAACGTCGTGGGCAGCTTGGCCGCGTGAGTGGCGGCACTGGCGGTCGCCGGGGCGATGCCGATGGTAAGCAGCACGGTGGCGGAGGTGACGCCGAACCCCATGCCGAGCGTGCCATCCACCAGCTGCGCCAGGCCCCCCGCGAGGGCGAAGGCGAGAAGCAGTCCCACGATGCCCACTCTCCCGACTGACTGTGTGCGGAAAAGGTAGGACACCACACCCGTGGGACGCACCCATTCTCCGGTCGGAGAAGGCCACCCGTTCGGACGATGCCGCGTGACCCGGACGGGGCAGGCAGTCACCCTCCGCGCGCGTCAGGTCGCTGCGCGTTCCTGACTGCGGCCGCGGCTCACTCCTCGCGGGTCATGGCGACCTGGACGTCGTACGGCCGGGGGCGGCGCTCCGGGAGGTCGCGCCGGTGCCCCAGGTGCTCCAGCCAGCCCACGAGGAGGTCGTGCATCGCGTCGGCGCCGACGACCATCCCCTCCGGCGCGGGGAGGTCCGCGGGCCAGACGACCATGGCCCGGTCCTGCCAGCCGCCGAGCCCGCCGTGGCAGCCCACGAGGCCCTCGAACGCGGCAACCTCGCCCATGTCGTCGAGCAGGCTGTTGACGAGGAGGTCCGGCGTCTCGGGCATCGACGCGGCGCGCAGCACGAACGCCGGGGCGTCCGGGCCGAAGGCGGCGAGGGGGTCGGTGCCGACGACGACGCCGTCCCGCAGCCGGTGCTCGCCCTCCGCGCCGATGGCGACCGGGCCGAACGCGGCGGTGTCGACGACGACGAAGCCCACCCCCGGGTGGACGACGAGCCCGGGGATCAACCCGGGGAAGCGGTCGGTCAGCTCCCGCAGGTTCAGCCGATGCTGCTCGCCGGCGACGTAGACCAGGCCGAGGTTGCCCGAGCCGAACACCAGGAACCGGTCCGTGGCGGCAGCCTCGTGCTCCCGCGCCTCCTCGGTGTAGGCGACGGTACTCAGCCGGTCCGAGGCGCGTTCCATGGCCCGCCCCAGCACCGACTCGTGGCTCCTCGCCCACGACGCCACGCTGTTGAGCCGGCCGGCGCCCTCGGCGTCGGCATCCAGGGCGGCCGTGACGTCGACGTCGGCCAGCCGCCCCACCAGGGTGGCGAGGTCCTCGCCGTACCGGTCGGCGAACACCTCGCCCTGCGCCTGCCCGTGGTCGGACAGCACGACGAACCGGTACGGCCTCGGCGCGACCTCGGCGACCTTCTCCAGCTGGGCGAGCACCGCGTCGATGCCGGCGAGGGCGTCCAGCGACTCGTGGCGCAGGATCCCGGCGTGGTGCGCGACGGCGTCGTAGTCCACGTAGTCCACGTAGATCGCCCGCCGGCCCTTGAGCATCGACTCGGCGACGAGGGAGGTGTTGAGGTCGCGCAGGACGCCGTTGAGCGCGGCGCGCTCGGCGGCGAACCCCCAGCCGCGGTGCACCCGGGGCTGGAAGTCGCGCCGAATGGCCTTGCGCGCCTGGAACCGCTCGCGGACGACCTCGCTCAACGTCCGGGAGATCCCCCGCGCGAGGCCGTCGGGCCGGGCCAGGAACTTCGAGACCGTGGTCCGCGCCTCTTTGGACTCCTGGGTCCGGTCGATGGCGCTCATCGTCGCGTAGGCGGTCACCGCGTCACCCGTGAACAGGTTGCTCACCGACACCCCGTCATCCGCGAGCAGGCCGTGGCCGTCGGAGTGCAGCGCCTCGATGTCCTTGGCGTCAGCGGGCTTGTTGGCGACGAAGATCCGGCCGGTCGGCCGGTCGACCCACCGGAAGGCCGGGATGCCCGCGATGGTCCCGTGCAGGATGCCCATCTGGCTGGCCGGCGTCGTGGCGGGCAGCCGGGGGCGCCACTCGGCCATCCGGTGCGAGCCGCTGCGCACCCACCGCGAGAGCGTCGGCAGCGTGCCGCCCTTGACCCCCATCTCCAGGACGGGGAACGGGACGCCGTCCGCCTGGACGAAGACCACTCCGGGCAGGTCCGCGTCCGGCAGGGTGACCGTCTTGCGCGCCTTGCGCGCCTTGCGGACCAGGCCGGCCGTCACCGCCTCGTCCGTGCCGGCCGTGACCACCCAGACAGCCGCGGTCGAGACCATCGAGACGATCCAGGCCGCCCAGAAGGCCCCGACGAACGTCACGTCGGTCTCGCCCGGATCCCAGAACGTCAGCCAGATGATGAACGCCTGGCCGAAGACCGCCAGCAGGATGGCCCCCACCCAGCCGAAGCGGGCGGCGATCCGCACCAGCACGGGCCGCAGGAGGGCGCTGAGCAGGGCGACAGCGATGGCCGCCGAGAACGCCCGCTGCCAGCCGCCGACCTCGAAGTCCGGTAGCAGCCACGACGCCAGCTGCAGCCCGATCGTCGCCGCCACGAGCCCGACCAGCGCCCGGCCCAGGTCGCCGACCCGCCACCGCCACCTGTCCGACCGCGTCACGCGCTCCCTCTGCATGGCCGGCCACCCTACGGTGCCGGCCTGTCGTCACCAGCACTCGACGCCGGCGTGGGCCAAGTGACACGTCGGGCAGACGGGCGGATCCTTGAGGGTCGGGGCAGGGACGCCGCTGCCCCTGCGCACCTCGCTGTTCGACAGCTGCAGGACGTGCATGGTCCCCCCGGTGCTGGACACGTGGTCCTCGAACCACACCGGTGCCTCACCTACGGCTTCGAGGTAGCCGGCTGCCAGCCGACCGACGACGTCCCACCCACCAGAACCCGCCTCGGCCTGGATCACCACGTGGGCCCCCGAGCGCGTGTCGTAGAACAGCAGCTCCCCGTGGACCTCACGCAGCCAGCCGAGGAACCGACGGGCCTCGTCGCGGTCCTCGAAGCTCCAGGTGCGCTGCCAGCCCAGAGCATCCTGCTCGGCCAGGTACCGACGCCCGTCCGGTTCACGGTCCGCCTCGCTCGGCACAGCCTGCTCCCCTCCGACCCTCGGCGTCAGCGCCCAGGCCCGGCGTCGGGCCGCCCCGCCTGCATGTCACCGTCGTCCTGGTTCGGGGTGGCCGTCAACAGGTCACCGGGTGACCTTCCAGAGCTGTCCGGGCCGGGTGTCGTCGCAGGGGACGAACACGACGGTGGCGTTGGCAGCCGCACCCGGGACGGCCAGGCAGCGGCCGTTCTTCACCTCCTGGATCCGACCCGTCGTGTCGAAGGTGAACCGCCAGGCATCGCCGAACCGGCAGCGCTGCACCGAGGCGGGCTGGCCCTGGCTCGTGGTGCGCAGCCGCGCATCGACGCACATGCCCTGGATGTCCACGAGCAGGTTGGTGTCGTCGTCGTTCCAGGTGAGCGCCCAGCGCTGGGTGTCGGCAGTGCTGCACGCCTGCAGCGTGATCGTGCGACCCGGACCGGTCCCGGGCTCGACCGCCATGCAGAAGT
>JALOLN010000130.1 GCA_025455945.1 Actinomycetes bacterium | reverse complement strand
CGGGTCGGGACCGGTGGCGGGCCGGTCCGGCTGGGCGTCGTCCGGCCCGCCGGCAAGCGCGAGATGCCCGCAGCCGACTGGGCCCGCGGCGTGCGCATCGAGGCCGGCGAGCGGCTCGGCGGGTGAGCCGGCCGTACCGCCGGCCGCGGCCGGACCCGGCCCGCAGCGCGGCGTTCGAGCTGCTCCGGGCGGTCGACGAGCGTGACGCCTACGCCAACCTGGTGCTGCCGGGGCTGCTGCGCGGACGGCGGCTCGCCGGCCGGGACGCCGCCTTCGCGACCGAGCTCGGGTACGGGACCCTGCGCGGGCGCGGCACCTATGACGCCGTGCTGGCCGCGTGCGTCGACCGGCCGCTGGACGCCGTGGACCCGCCGGTCCTCGACCTGCTGCGGCTGGGGGCGCACCAGCTGCTGGCCATGCGGGTGCCGGCGCACGCGGCGGTGGCGGCCACCGTCGAGCTGGCCCGAGGGACCGTGGGCGACGGCCGGGCCCGGTTCGTCAACGCCGTGCTGCGCCGGGTGGCCGCCGCCGACCGGGCGGCCTGGCTGGCGCGGGTCGCGCCGGACCCGACGGCCGACCCGGTCGGGCACCGCGCGGTGGTGCACTCCCACCCGCGCTGGGTGGTCGAGGCGCTCACCGCCGCGCTGGGCCCCGCCGCGGACGAGATCGAGGCGCTGCTCGCCGCGGACAACGAGCCGGCCCGGGTGAGCCTGGTCGCCCGGCCCGGCCGCGGCAGCGTCGCCGAGCTCGTCGGCCTCGGTGCCGACCCCGGCCGGTGGTCGGCGTACGCGGCGACCTGGCCCGGTGGGGACCCGGGGGCACTCGAGCCGGTCCGGACCGGCCGGGCCGCGGTGCAGGACGAGGGCAGCCAGCTGGTGGCCCTGGCGCTGGCGGCCGCCGACCTCCCCGGGCCGGACCGGCGCTGGCTGGACCTGTGCGCCGGGCCGGGCGGCAAGGCGGCGCTCCTAGCGGGGCTGGCGGCCGAGCGGGGGGCCCGGCTGCTCGCCGTGGAGCCGGCCCCGCACCGGGCCGGCCTGGTGGCGCGCGCCGTCGCGGGCACCGCCGACGTCGTCGTCGCCGACGGCACCGCCGGGCCCTGGCGTCCGGGGGCCTTCGACCGGGTGCTCGCCGACGTGCCCTGCACCGGGCTGGGCGCGCTCCGCCGGCGCCCCGAGGCCCGGTGGCGGCGCCGGCCCGCGGACCTTGAGGTGCTGGTCCCGCTGCAGCGGGCGCTGCTCGGCGCCGCGCTGGACGCCGTCCGGCCCGGTGGGCTGGTCGCCTACGTCACCTGCTCCCCGCTGCCGGCGGAGACCCGCGATGTCGTGGCCGCCGTCCTCGCCGACCGCGCCGACGTGCACCGCGTCGACGCCCGCGGCCTGCTGCCCGGGGTCCCCGGGCTGGGCGCCGGGCCGGACGTGCAGCTGTGGCCGCACCGGCACGGCACCGACGCGATGTACCTGGCGCTGCTGGCGCGCGCGGCTGGGTAGCCTGGTCGGTCGTGGGCATCCAGATCTCGCCGTCGATCCTCACGGCCGACCTCGCCCGGCTGGCCGAGGCCGCCGCCGCCGTCGAGCCGGACGCGGACTGGCTGCACGTCGACGTCATGGACAACCACTTCGTGCCGAACCTCACCCTCGGGCTGCCTGTGGTGGAGAGCCTGCTGAAGGCCACGGCGCTGCCGGTCGACTGCCACCTGATGATCGACGACCCGGACCGCTGGGCCCCCGGCTACGCCGAGGCGGGTGCGGGGTCGGTGACCTTCCACGTGGAGGCCGCGCACGCCCCGGTCCGGCTGGCCCGTGAGCTGCGCCGGCTGGGCGCCCGGGCCGGGATGGCGCTGAAGCCGGCCACCCCCGTCGAGCCGTACGAGGACCTGCTGCCCGAGCTCGACATGCTCCTGCTCATGACCGTCGAGCCCGGCTTCGGCGGCCAGCCGTTCCTCGACGTCGTGCTGCCGAAGGTCCGTCGCGCCCGACAGCTCATCGACCGGTACGGGGGCCAGGTGTGGCTGCAGGTGGACGGCGGGATCTCCCCGGCGACCGTCGAACGGGCCGCGGCGGCCGGGGCGGACGTGTTCGTCGCCGGGTCCGCGGTGTACGCGGGCGAGGACCCGGCGGCCGTCGTCCGGGCGCTGCGCGCCGGGGCCGAGGCCGCGGCTGCCGCCGGCGCGTAGACTCGACGCCGCAAGGTCAGCCCAGCAGACCGCAGCGTGCTCCGGGGTCGGTGCAACTCCGAACCGGCGGTGACAGTCCGCGACCCGGCCGAGGCCATCGGCCGGTTGACCCGGTGGAACTCCGGGACCGACGGTGACAGTCCGGATGGGAGGCGCACGCGACGGGCCGGGCCGACGGGCTCGTGCTCCTCGCCCCGTCGGCGTGCGCCCGGTGCGCCCCGGAGCCGCCTCGAGCAGGCACAGGAGGGGCCCGGTGGCCACCGAGACCGAGGTGCGCGCGATGCGCCGTGCCCTCGAGCTGGCGGCGACCCCCGGCATGCCGACCGGACCCAACCCGCGCGTCGGGTGCGTCGTGCTGGCCGCCGACGGATCGGTCGCCGGGGAGGGGTTCCACCGTGGCACCGGCACGGCGCACGCCGAGGTGGCGGCCCTCGCCGCGGCGGGGGAGCGGGCCCGGGGTGGGACGGCGGTCGTCACGCTCGAGCCGTGCGACCACACCGGGTGCACCGGACCGTGCACCCGGGCGCTGCTCGACGCGGGCGTGGTGCGCGTGGTCTTCGGCCAGGCCGACTCCGGGCCGGTCGGAGCCGGAGGGGCGGCCACCCTGCGGGCCGCCGGGGTCGTCGTCGAGGGCGGGGTGCTGGCCGACGCGGCGGCGGCGCTGAACGAGGCCTGGTCGTTCGCCGTGCGGCACCACCGGCCCTTCGTCACCTGGAAGCTCGCGGCGTCGCTCGACGGGCGGGTGGCCGCCGCGGACGGCAGCAGCCGCTGGATCACCGGACCACAGGCGCGGGCGGACGCGCACCTGCTGCGCGCCGAGGTCGACGCGGTCGCCGTCGGCACCGGGACGGCGCTCGCGGACGACCCCCAGCTCACGGTGCGCGACGGCGGGGGCCGGATCGCCCCGGCGGCGCGGCAGCCGCTGCGCGTCGTCATCGGCACCCGCGCCCTGCCCTCCGACGCCCACCTGCTCGACGCCAGCGCCCCCACGGCGGTGTACCCGACGCGCGACCTCGCGGCCGTGCTGGACGACCTGTACCGACGTGACGTCGAGCACCTGCTGCTCGAGGGGGGGCCCACCCTCGCCGGTGCCTTCCTCGCGGCCGGGCTGGTCGACCGGGTCGTCGCCTACCTGGCGCCGGTGCTGCTCGGCGCGGGGCCGGCGGCCCTGGCCGGCGGGGGGATCGCGACCATCGCCGAGGCGCTGCGGCTGGACCCCGACGACGTCACCCGGCTGGGCCCCGACCTGCGGGTCACCGCGCGGGTGCGTCGCCCGACGCCGCCCGCCCCACCCGAGGAGGACTGATGTTCACCGGCATCGTCGAGGAGCTCGGCGACGTCGTCGCGGTCGAGCAGCTGGCCGACGCGGCCCGGCTCACCGTGCGGGGGCCCGAGGTCAGCGCGGACGCTCGGCACGGAGACTCGATCGCCGTCAACGGGGTCTGCCTCACGGTCGTCACCACGGCCGACGGCACCTTCACGGCCGACGTGATGCGCGAGACCCTGCAGCGCACCGGGCTGGGGGCGCTGCGCCCGGGGGACCCGGTGAACCTCGAGCGGCCGCTGACGCTGTCCGCCCGGCTCGGCGGGCACCTCGTGCAGGGGCACGTGGACGGCACCGGGACGGTCCTGCAGCGGACGCCGGGGGAGCACTGGGAGGTGGTACGGGTCGCGCTGCCGGCGGAGCTGGCCCGCTACGTCGTGCCGAAGGGGTCGATCGCCGTCGACGGCGTCTCGCTCACGGTCGTCGAGGCGGGCCCGGACTGGTTCACGGTCAGCCTCATCCCGACGACGCTGGCACTGACCACGCTGGGCCGGGCCGCCCCGGGCACCACCGTCAACCTCGAGGTCGACGTGCTCGCCAAGTACGTCGAGCGGCTGCTGGGGGCGCGCAGATGACCGCGGCGGGGGAGTCGCAGGCCGGCGTCCGGCTGGACCGGGTGGAGGACGCGATCGAGGCGATCCGCGCGGGGCGCGCCGTCGTCGTCGTCGACGACGAGGACCGCGAGAACGAGGGCGACCTGGTGTTCGCCGCGTCCAAGGCGACCCCCGAGCTGGTCGGCTTCATGATCCGGCACACCTCCGGGGTGGTGTGCGTGCCGATGGAGGCCTGGGAGCTCGACCGGCTGAAGCTGCCGCCGATGACGTTCGTCAACGAGGACCGCAAGGGCACCGCGTACGCGGTGAGCGTCGACGCCCGGCACGGCATCACGACGGGCATCTCCGCCGCGGACCGGGCCCGCACGATCCGCGTCCTCGTGGACTCCGCGACTGAGCCGTTCGAGCTGACCCGCCCGGGCCACGTCTTCCCGCTGCGCGCCCTCGACGGCGGGGTGCTGCGGCGGGCCGGGCACACGGAGGCCGCCGTCGACCTGGCCCGGCTCGCCGGGCTGACCCCCGCGGGGGCGATCTGCGAGATCGTCCACGACGACGGGTCGATGATGCGCGCCCCCGACCTGCGCCGGTTCGCGGACGAGCACGGGCTGCTGATGATCTCCATCGCGGACCTCGTGGCGTTCCGCCGGCGCACCGAGCGCTCGGTCGACCGTGCTGCCGAGACCGTGCTGCCGACGGCCCACGGCGCGTTCCGTGCGGTCGGCTACCGCAGCGTCCTCGACGGGGTGGAGCACGTCGCGCTGGTGCGCGGGGACCTCGGCGACGGCGAGGACGTGCTCGTCCGGGTGCACTCGGAGTGCCTCACCGGAGACGTGTTCGGGTCGCTGCGCTGCGACTGCGGGCCCCAGCTGGAGGCGGCGCTGGCCGCCGTGGCCGCCGAGGGCCGCGGCGTGGTCCTCTACGTGCGCGGGCACGAGGGTCGCGGCATCGGCCTGGTGCACAAGCTGCAGGCCTACCAGCTGCAGGACGCCGGGTCGGACACGGTCGACGCCAACCTCGAGCTCGGGCTGCCGGCCGACGCCCGCGACTACGGCACGGGGGCGCAGATCCTCGCCGACCTCGGCGTCCGCTCGATGCGGCTGCTCACCAACAACCCGGCCAAGCGCGCCGGCCTCGAGGGGTACGGGCTGCGCGTGGTGGGCCGGGTCTCGCTGCCGGTCCACGCCACCCGGCACAACCTGCGCTACCTGGAGACCAAGCGGGACCGGATGGGCCACGAGCTGCCGGACGACCTGGCCGTCGAGCCGGAGGGGAGCCCCACGTGAGCGGGACAGGGACGCCGAGCCTCGACCTGGACGGCGCCGCGCAGCTGCGGGTCGTCGTCGTCGCGGCGCAGTGGCACCAGACCGTCATGGACGGCCTGGTCGCCGGAGCGGAGCGCGCGCTGCACCGGGCCGGGTGCTCGTACCGGCTGGTCCGGGTGCCAGGGTCGTTCGAGCTGCCGCTGGCCGCGCTGGCCGCGGCCCGGGGCGGTGCCGACGCGGTGGTGGCCCTCGGCGTCGTCATCCGGGGCGGGACGCCGCACTTCGAGTACGTCTGCCGCGCGGCCACCGACGGCCTGGCCCGGGTGGCGCTGGACACCGGCGTCCCGGTGGGGTTCGGGCTGCTCACCTGCGACACGGAGGACCAGGCCCTCGACCGCGCCGGACTGCCGGGCTCGTCGGAGGACAAGGGCTACGAGGCCGCCCAGGCCGCCCTGGCCACCGCCCTCGCCCTCCCCAACATCCCCCGCTCCGCCTCCCCCACCTCCCCCGCATCATGGGTCCCTTGAGGCGAATAGATCGCCCTGGCGCGCCCTTCATTCGCTGCGCCG
>JALOLN010000022.1 GCA_025455945.1 Actinomycetes bacterium | reverse complement strand
AGGCGCTGTGGCGCAAGGCGGGGCTGCGGCCGGGCGCCTGGTCCGCTGGCACCCGGGTGTCGGTCTACTCGGTCGCGGAGTGCACCGACCCCGGCCCCCGATCCCTCTGACGAGGCCCGCTCAGGCGTCGAGATGGGCGGCGGCCCGCTCCCCGATGTCGGGCAGGGTGAGTTCGTCCTCGGCGGTGCGGGCGACGACGTAGACCGAGTCCTCGAGGAAGTGGACGGCGAAGTACCCGGGGGGCTCGTAGGAGCCCGAGTCGCCCGGGCCCATCACGTGGCCGTCGACGTCGACCCGCCCGGACACGACGTAGGTCACGGCACCGTGGCTGTACCCGTGGTCGGGCACCACGTCGCCCTTCTTGCCACGGACGACGGTGAGGACCGCCCCGTGCGTGTACAGCCGGGTCACCTCGGCGCCCAGCACGTTCTTGGTCCAGGTCTGGGAGTCGGCCGGCAGCGGCTGGAACCCGGGCATCGGGCACTCTCCTCGGGGCGTGGTCGGGCTGTCGAGCCGACGCTACATCCGGTGGCGGGACCGCCCGGGCTGTGGGGTTGGTCACACCCGGGCCGTGCACCGGCTTCCACCGGCCCCAGGGATGGCCGGAACTGCGATTTGTTGGCACCCTGGGAGGTACGACTGGGCCGCCGACAGAACAGGGCAGGGGACATGTCCGTAACCGGAATCGCGGGTGCGCCGACCAAGAACAAGAAGCTCCTCCAGTGGGTGGAGGAGATCGCCGAGCTGACTCAGCCCGACCGCGTCGAGTGGTGCGACGGCTCGCAGGAGGAGTGGGACCGGCTCACCCAGCAGATGGTCGACTCCGGCACCTTCATCCGGCTCAACCCCGAGCTGCGCCCCAACAGCTTCCTCGCCCGGTCCGACCCCAGCGACGTCGCACGGGTGGAGGACCGCACGTTCATCTGCGCGGAGCGCCAGGAGGACGCCGGCCCCACGAACAACTGGCGGCCGCCGGCGGAGATGCGCGCCGAGCTGACCGAGCTGTTCCGGGGCTCGATGCGCGGCCGCACCATGTACGTCATCCCGTTCTCGATGGGCCCGCTGGGCGGGCACATCTCCCAGCTCGGTGTCGAGATCACCGACTCGCCGTACGTCGTGGTCAACATGCGGATCATGACGCGGATGGGCGCTGCGGCGCTGGATCTGATCGGGGACGAGGGTGACTTCGTGCCCGCCGTGCACACGGTCGGGTACCCGTTGGCTGACGGCCGGCCCGACGTGCCGTGGCCGTGCAACGACACGAAGTACATCGTGCACTTCCCCGAGACCCGGGAGATCTGGTCCTTCGGCTCCGGCTACGGCGGCAACGCGCTGCTGGGGAAGAAGTGCTTCGCGCTGCGCATCGCCTCGGTCATGGGCCGCGACGAGGGCTGGATGGCCGAGCACATGCTGATCCTCAAGCTCACGGCACCGTCCGGGGACGTCCGGCACCTCGCGGCCGCCTTCCCCTCCGCCTGCGGCAAGACCAACCTCGCCATGCTCGAGCCGACCGTGCCGGGCTGGAAGGTCGAGACCGTCGGCGACGACATCTGCTGGATGCGCTTCGGGGAGGACGGCCGGCTGTACGCGATCAACCCGGAGGCCGGCTTCTTCGGCGTCGCCCCCGGCACGGGCATGAAGACCAACGCCAACGCGGTCCGCACGCTGTGGGGCAACTGCATCTTCACCAACGTGGCCCTGACCGACGACGGCGACGTGTGGTGGGAGGGCCTCACCGACGAGGCCCCGGCGCACCTCATCGACTGGAAGGGCCGGGACTGGACGCCGGACTCGGTCGACCCGTCGTCCCACCCCAACAGCAGGTTCACGGCACCGGCGGCACAGTGCCCCTCGATCGCCGACGACTGGGAGGACCCGGACGGGGTGCCGATCGACGTCATCCTCTTCGGCGGGCGCCGCGCGACCAACGTGCCGCTGGTGACGGAGTCCTACGACTGGAAGCACGGCGTGTTCATGGGCTCCACGGTGTCGTCGGAGCAGACGGCCGCCGCCGAGGGCACCGTCGGGGCGCTGCGCCGTGACCCGTTCGCCATGCTGCCGTTCTGCGGCTACAACATGGCCGACTACTGGGGCCACTGGCTGAAGATCGGTGAGCGGGCCGCCCCGGAGAAGCTGCCGAGGATCTTCCAGGTCAACTGGTTCCGCAAGGACCACGAGGGCCACTTCCTGTGGCCGGGGTTCGGGGAGAACTCCCGGGTGCTGGAGTGGGCGATCCGCCGGGTCGAGGGCGAGGCGGCAGCCGTCGACACGCCGATCGGCCGCGCGCCCGCCCCGGGCGAGCTGAACCTCGACGGGTTGGAGATCTCCGCGGAGCAGGTGGCCGAGCTCTTCGCCGTGAATCCCGAGTCGTGGCTGGCCGAGGCCGAGATGACCGAGGAGTACTTCGCGAAGTTCGACGGGCACCTGCCCGCCGAGCTCACCAACCAGCTCGACCAGCTGAAGGTGCGGCTGGCCGGCGCCTGACCCCGCCGCCACGCGATGCCGGTGACGGGGTGGTCGCTCTGGCGACCACCCCGTCACCGCCAGGTGGGGTGGGGGCGGGTGATCAGTCGCCGATGGTGGCGACCATCACCGCCTTGATCGTGTGCAGCCGGTTCTCGGCCTGCGCGAAGGCGATGTTCGCCGGGGACTCGAAGACGTCGTTGGTGACCTCGAGGCCGTTGGTCATCCCCGTCTTGTCGGCGATGTCCTTGCCGACGATCGTCTTGGTGTCGTGGAAGGCCGGCAGGCAGTGCATGAACTTCGCATGCGCCTTGCCGGTCTTGCGCATCGCCTCGGCGCTGACCTGGTACGGCTTGAGCAGGGCGATCCGCTCGTTCCAGACCTCCTTGGGCTCGCCCATCGAGACCCACACGTCGGTGTGCACGAAGTCCGCCCCCTCGAGCGCCTCGTCGGCGTTCTCGGTGAGCAGCACCCGTGCCCCGCTGAGCGCGGCGCGCTCCCGGGCGATGCGCTGCACCTCCTCCGACGGCCACAGGTGCTTGGGCGAGGCGATCCGGACGTCGGCGCCCATGATCGCGCCCATCACCAGCAGCGAGTTGCCCATGTTGGAGCGGGCGTCGCCCATGTAGCAGTAGGCGATCTCCTCGATCGGTCGCCCCCTGCCGTGCTCGGTCATCGTGAGGAAGTCCGCCAGCATCTGGGTCGGGTGCCACTCGTCGGTGAGGCCGTTCCAGACCGGGACGCCGGAGTACTCGGCCAGCTCCTCGACCATCGTCTGGGCCTTGCCGCGGAACTCGATCCCGTCGTAGAAGCCGGCCAGGACGCGAGCGGTGTCGGCCGTCGACTCCTTGTGCCCCATCTGGGACGACTGGGGGTCGAGGTAGGTGACGTGCGCGCCCTGGTCGTAGGCGCCGACCTCGAAGGCGCAGCGGGTGCGGGTGGACGTCTTCTCGAAGATCAGCGCGACGTTCTTGCCGCGCATCCGCTGGACCTCGGTGCCGGTGTACTTGGCCCGCTTGAGGTCGCGGGAGAGGTCGAGCAGGTAGTGCATCTCGCGGTCGGTGAAGTCGATCTCCTTGAGGAAGTCACGATGCTTGAGGTTGACGGGCATGTGCGGCTCCTAGCGTGGTCGGTCGGTCCGGAGGTCAGATGACGGCGTCGCGCTCGATGGGGCAGCTCATGCACCGCGGCCCGCCACGACCGCGCCCGAGCTCGGAGCCGATGATGCCGACGATCTCGATGCCCTCCTCGGTGAGGAACTTGTTCGTCGTCGTGTTGCGCTCGTAGCCGAAGATGACGCCCGGTGCGACGGCGAGGAAGTTGTTGCCGTCGTCCCACTGCTCGCGCTGGGCGCCCTTGACGTCGATCGGGGTCTTCAGCACACGGATCTTCTCCACCCCGACCGCCTCGGCCACCGGGCCGAACAGGTCCGGGTTCTCGACGACGTCGTAGTCGCCCCCGCTGCCGCGCGGGGTGAGGGTGTACGAGCGCAGCGCCAGGTCGAGGTAGGGGTACACGGAGAACGCGTCCCGGTCGATCATCGTCATCGCGGTGTCGAGGTGCATGAACGCCCGGGTCTTGGGCAGCTCGACCGCGATGACCTTGGTGACCATCCCCGACTCGAAGTAGTGCCGCGACAGCATCTCGATGCCCTGCGGGGTCGTGCGCTCGCCCATGCCGATCATGACGGCGCCGTTGCCGATGACGAGGATGTCGCCGCCCTCCACCGTGGCCGGCTCGTGCCGCAGGTCGTCGTTGCCGTAGTAGAAGTGCAGCCCGGCGTCGCGGAACCTCGGGTGGAAGTTCCAGATGATCCGCGAGTGCAGGGTCTCGCGCTTGCGGGCCGGCTTCGCCATCGGGTTGACCGACAGCCCGCCGTAGGCGAAGGCGGTGTTGTCCCGCTGGAACAGGTGGTTCGGCAGCGGGGTGAGCATGAAGTCCTCGTCGTCCAGGTAGGACCACAGCAGGCTGTCCGTCCCGGGGTCGGGGACGTCGCGCTTGAGGACGCCGCCGATGAGCAGCTGGGACAGCTGGGCCGCCGGAGTGGCGTCGACGAGGTCGTCCAGCGGCTTGTCCAGCGCGGGGCCGAACTGGGTGGCGTTGGTCAGCCGCTCCTTGAGGAAGTCCCGGGCGCCGGGGGCGTCCAGGGCTTCGGCGAGCAGCTCCCCGAAGAGGTAGACCGTCACGCCCTTGTCACGCAGCTTCTGGGCGAAGGCGTCGTGCTCCTCGCGGGCCCGCTCGGCCCACATGACGTCGTCGAAGAGCAGGTCGTGGACGTTGGACGGCGTCAGCCTGGACAGCTCCAGCCCGGGTCGGTGCAGGATGACCTGCTTGAGCGCACCGACCTCGGAGTCAACGTGGTAGGTCATCTCGTCTGTCGTCCCTTCCAGTCACTCGACGGGGTGGCGCTCGATGGGGCAGCTCAGGGCTCGCGGCCCGCCGTGCGCCCGGCCGAGCTCGGACCCGACGATGGCGATCACCTCGATGCCCTGGTCGCTGAGGTACCTGTTCGTCGTCGTGTTGCGCTCGTAGCCGACGACGACGCCGGGGGAGAGGGCCAAGAAGTTGTTGCCGTCGTCCCACTGCTCCCGCTCGGCGCCCTTGACGTCGATCGGCGCCTTCAGGACGCGGATCTGCTCGACGCCCACGGCCTCGGCCACCGGTCCGAACAGGTCGCGGTTCTCCGTGACCGAGAAGTCCCCACCGGATCCCCTGGGGGTCAGCGTGTAGGAGCGCAGCGACAGGTCGAGGTAGGGGTACACGGAGAAGGCGTCCCGGTCGACCATCGTCATCGCGGTGTCGAGGAAGGCGAACGCCCGGGTCTTGGGCAGCTCGACGGCGATGACCCTGGTGACCATGCCGGACGCGAAGAAGGCACGCGCGAGCAGCTCGGCCCCCTGGGGGCTGGTCCGCTGGCTCATGCCGATCATGACGGCGCCGTTGCCGATGACGAGGATGTCGCCGCCCTCCACCGTGGCCGGTTCGTGGTCGACGTCGTCGTTGCCGTAGTAGAAGTGCAGGCCGGCGTCACGGAACAGGGGGTGGAAGTTCCAGATGATCCGCGAGTGCAGGGTCTCGCGCTTGCGCGCGATCTCGGCCATCGGGTTGACCGACACCCCGCCGTAGACGAAGGCGCTGTTGTCCCGGGGGAAGAGGTGGTTGGGCAGGGGCGTGAACAGGAAGTCCTCGTCGTCGAGGTGCGACCACAGCAGGCTCGTGGTCGCCGGTGCGGTGACGTCGCTCTTGAGGACACCACCGATGAGCAGCTCGGCGAGCCGCTCGCCCGGGGTGCCGTCGACGAACTCGTCCAGCGGCTTGTCCAGCGCGGGGCCGAACTGGGTGGCGTTGGTCAGGCGCTGCTTGAGGAAGTCCCGGGCGCCGGGGGCGTCCAGGGCCGCGGCCAGCAGGTCCGCGTACAGGTGCACCGTGACCCCGTGCTCGCGCAGCCGGCGGGCGAACTGGTCGTGCTCCTGGCGGGCGCGCCCGGCCCACATGACGTCGTCGAACAGCAGCTCGTGCACGTTGGACGGCGTCAGCCGGGTCAGCTCCAGCCCCGGCCGGTGCAGGATCACCTGCTTGAGCGCACCGACCTCGGAGTCCACGTGGAAGGCCATGGCACCGTCCTCTCCTCGCGCCCGGCCGCCATCTGCGGCGGCGCGCCGTCACTGGTCCTCGCGACACATCCTGGCCGGTCGGCCCAGGCCCGCAGCATGTGCCGAAAGACCCTGACCGGACAGGTCCCCGCTACTGGACCCTCGATGCTGACGCCCGCGCACCAGGCGCCGGCAGACCCGTGAGCGAGGGGATGAGGATGGCGACCCAGCAGCAGGCAGCACCGGCGGAGGAGGCGCCCCGAAAGAAGGGCTTCCGCTTCCCGACCGCCTTCACTGTCCTGTTCATCGTGCTCATCGCGGTGTGGGCGCTGACGTTCGTCGTCAAGCCCGGTGCCTACACCTACGTGAGCTGCGACGGGGGCAACCCGAAGCCGATCCCGGGCAGCTACGAGCAGATCGACGACACCGGGCTGACCTTCGTGGACCGGATCAAGGACCTCTGGCTGTCGCCGGTCAACGGCCTCTACGGCATCCGCGAGGGCGGCATCACTGTGGAGGAGCCCACGGGCGACCTGGTCGAGGCCGCGCAAGCCGCCTGCGGCGAGGAGGTCCCGGCCGAGGCGATCGAGATCGTCGCGGCGCCGGGCAACACCGGGCCGTACAACGAGGGCGCCCTGGTGGGCGCCGTCCAGGTCTTCTTCTTCGTGCTGGCCATCGGTGCCTTCATCACGGTCACTCTGCGCACCGGGGCTCTGGACGCCGGCATCGCCCGGCTCACGCACCGCTTCCGGACGCGCGGCCTGGTGCTCATCACCGTCTTGATGGTGGTGTTCTCGATCGGCGGGACGACGTACGGCATGGCCGAGGAGACCCTGGGCTTCTACGTCCTGCTCGTCCCGATCATGGTGGCGCTGGGCTTCGACCGCATGGTCGGCGTCGCCACGATCATGGTGGGCGCCGGGGTTGGCACGCTCGCCTCGACGGTCAACCCGTTCGCGACCGGCGTGGCCTCCGACGGTGCCGGGATCGCACTCGGCGACGGGCTGGTCTCGCGCGTGATCATCTACCTGGTGCTCACCGCCGTGACGATCGCGTACGTGCTGCGCTACGCGAACCGCGTGAAGAAGGACCCGTCGAAGTCCTTCGTGACGCCGCTGCCCGGCGACGCCGAGATGCGCACCGAGTCGGCGGCGGCACCGCCGGAGATGACCGGCCGGCAGAAGGCCGTCATGTGGGTGTTCGGGCTGACCTTCCTGCTGATGATCTTCTCCGTCATCCCGTGGAGCGACTTCAGCGCCAGCCTCGAGCGGATCACCCTCTACTGGTACTTCCCCGAGCTGGCCGCGCTGTTCCTCGTCGGCGCCGTCATCGTGGGCCTCATCGGTGGCCTGGGCGAGCAGAAGATGGTCGACGGGATCATCGGCGGGATGGGCGACTTCATGGGCGCGGCGTTCATCATCGCCCTCGCCCGTGGCGTCACCGTCCTGATGAACAACGCGAGCATCACCGACACCGTCCTGCACTCCCTCGAGGAGTTCGTGAGCGACGCCCAGTCCGGCGTGTTCGCGGTGCTGATGTTCATCGTCAACATCCCGCTGGCGTTCCTCGTGCCGTCGTCGTCCGGGCACGCCACGCTGGCCATGCCGATCATGGCCCCCCTGGCGGACTTCGCCGGCGTGGGCCGGTCGATCGTCGTCACCGCCTACCAGTCGGCGTCCGGCTGGGTGAACCTCATCACCCCGACGTCCGCGATCGTCATGGGTGGCCTGGCCCTGGCCAAGGTGCGCTACGACCGCTACATCCGGTTCGTGGCGCCGCTGCTGGCGATCCTGTTCGTCCTGGTCTGCCTGCTGCTGTTCGTGTTCTCCGGGATGTCGCTGGACAACAGCTTCGCCTAAGGAGCCAGCAAGCCGGCGAGGAACGCCTCGACGATCACGACGGCACGGTCCCGGGCCTCAGCGGCCCGGGACCGTGCCTCGTGCACGATGGCGGGGCCGTCGACCCCCCGGGCGGCCAGCTCGGCCGCCCCTTGGCTCACCCAGCGGTGCAGCATCTCGGGTGTGGCCTCCGGATGGAACTGCAGGCCCACGGCGGACCCGAGGGCGAACGCCTGGGAGCCGACGGGGGAGCGGGCCAGCTCGACCGCGTCGTCGGGGGGCACGAACCGGTCGACGTGCCACTGGGCGTAGGGCCCTGGGGGGAGCACGTCGGGGCGGTCGGACTCGACGGCGAACCAGCCGATCTCCGGCCGGGGTGCGGGCTCGACGCGGCCCCCGAGCGCATGGGCCAGGAGCTGGCCGCCGAAGCACAGGCCGAGAACCGGGACACCGGCCCCGACCGCTGCGCGCAGGTAGGCCGCCTCGCGGTCCACCTGCGGGCCGACGTGGTCCCAGTAGACCGACCAGTCCGACCCCAGGGAGAGCACCAGGCCGACGTCGGCTGGGTCCGGCCAGGCGTCGGGGTCCTCCCGCCAGACCGGGTCGAGGACGGCGCCGCGGGCGACCAGGGCGTCGCCCACGTGGCCGGGCTCGGGGTCGACCCGGTTGGCGATGACGAGGACACGCACGTGGTCATCCTGCCCGGTCGGGCCGGGACGGACGACGGGCGCGCCCCCCGGAGGGGACGCGCCCGTCGGCGTGCGTTGGGTCGTCAGATGCCGCGGACCTGCTCGGCCTGCGGGCCCTTCTGCCCCTGGACGACCTCGAACTCCACCCGCTGCCCCTCTTCGAGGCTGCGGTAGCCGTCGGCCTGGATGGCGGAGAAGTGCACGAAGACGTCGGCGCCGCCGCCGTCCACGGCGATGAAGCCGAAGCCCTTCTCAGCGTTGAACCACTTCACGGTGCCCTGCTGGGCCATTCCTGCTCCTGTTGGTGCGGAGGTGACGTCCGTACCTCACGGACGCCGGTGCGGTACTGCGCGTCGTGCCCCGCGGAGTTGACCCGGACAAAGCACACGCCCACGGACGAGCCGCGGGCGCTTGACCACTTGGGTACTGCGACCGCGTTCAGGGTAGCAGGGCATTCCCCTCCTCGCGGGTATCGTCCGCGAGGATGTCTGTCGACGAGTCCGTGGCGGCCGGCTGGCGCCGCACCGGCTGGTGGGTGGCCTTCGGCGTCAGCGCCATGGTCAACGTCGTCGCGGTGTACGCGCCGGCCGCTGGGGGCGGCGGGCTGTTCGCGCACGCCGACAAGCTCGCCCACCTGCTGCTGTTCGCGGTCGTGGGGTTCACCGGCCGGCGCGCCGGCGTCCCCGGCGGCCTGCTGCTCGCCGTCCTCGTGGGGCACGCGGTGCTCAGCGAGGCGGTGCAGGCCCTCACGCTCCCGCAGCGCAGCGGGGACGCCGGGGACGTCGGCGCCGACGTGCTGGGCAGCCTCGTCGGGGTCTGGCTCGGGGGCGGCCGCCGGGTCAGCCCTGGGCGGCCGTAGCCTCCTGGGCGGCCCGGTGCTCGGCGACCTTGCGGTGCACGTCGGCCATGTCGAGGGCCTTGACCTGGGTCAGCAGGTCCTCCAGCGCGGGCGCGGGCAGCGCACCGGCCTCGGCGTAGACGAGGACCTGCTCCCGGAACACCATGAGGGTCGGGATCGAGGTGATGCCGAACGACCCGGCGAGGGCGGGCTCGGCCTCGGTGTCGACCTTGCCGAACACGACGTCGGTGTGCGCCTCGGAGGCCTGCTCGAACACCGGCGCGAACATGCGGCAGGGGCCGCACCAGGCCGCCCAGAAGTCGACGACGACGATGTCGTTGTCCGTGACGGTGCTCTCGAAGCTGTCCTTGGTCAGGGCGACGGTGGCCACGCTGGCTCCAGTTCTCGGGTCGGCGCACGGGTCGGCGCTCGGGCGACTGGGGTCTAGTATACCCCTGGGGGTATCAACCGACGACCTCCCGACGACATTCCGACCGCACCGAGAGGCAGCTGCCATGGTCGACCCCGCCCTCACCGTCCGCATCGCCACACCGTTCGCCGCCGCCGTCCCGCTGGTCAAGGAGGCCCTGGGCACGCAGGGCTTCGGGGTCCTCACCGAGATCGACGTCCGCGCCACGATGCAGACGAAGCTGGGCGAGGAGATGGAGGACTACCTCATCCTCGGCGCGTGCAACCCGCCGCTGGCCCACCGCGCGCTCACCGCCGACCGGCGGATCGGCCTGCTCCTGCCGTGCAACGTCGTGGTGCGCGCCGACGGCGACGGCACCCTGGTCGAGGCCGTCGACCCGCGGGACATGTTCGCCGCCCAGCCGGACGCCGCGGCCGAGCTCGCGCCGGTGGCGGCCGAGGTGGCCGAGCGGCTGGCGAAGGTGATCGAGGTCCTGCCCCGAGGCTGACGGCGGTACGGCACAGTGGGGTCATGAGCGGACCGACCCTCGCCGGACGGCTGCTGGTCGCCACGCCGGGGCTGCGCGACCCCAACTTCGTGCGCACCGTGGTCTTCCTGCTCGAGGCGGCGGCGGACGGCGCGGTGGGCGTCGTGCTCAACCGGCCGAGCACGGTGCCGGTCGACACGGTCCTGCCCGGCTGGGCGGCCGCGGTGACCGGTCATGGGGTGCTGCACCAGGGCGGTCCGGTCGGGCTCGAGGGCGCGCTGGGCGTCGCGCTCGCAGCCGAGGGCAGCGCCGGGTTCCGGCCGGTGCTCGGGGGCGTGGGCCTGCTCGACCTGGACACGCCGCAGGAGCTGGTGGCCGGGTCGCTGCGGGCCCTCCGGGTCTTCGCCGGCTACTCCGGGTGGGGGGCCGGCCAGCTGGAGGACGAGCTCGCCGAGGGGGCCTGGTACGTCGTCGACGCACTCCCCGGCGACGTCTTCACCGACGACCCCGCGGGCCTGTGGCGGGCGGTGCTGCGCCGCCAGGGCGGGGACCTCGCGCTGGTGTCGACGTGGACGGACGACCCGGACCTCAACTGAGCCCGACCTAGACTCGCGGCATGAGCGAACCGATGGGCCCCGACGCCCCGCTGGCCGCGCCCGCCGGCGGGACCGACATCCTCGTCGACGAGCGCACCCGGCCGGTGCCGACCGACGACGGCGACCACGAGCGCTTCGCCCACTACGTCCGCAAGGAGAAGATCGTCGAGAGTGCCGTCACCGGCGCCCCGGTCATCGCCCTGTGCGGGAAGGTGTGGACGCCGAGCCGGGACCCGGGCCGCTTCCCGGTGTGCCCGGAGTGCCGGGAGATCTACGAGTCGATACCCCGGGGCGGCGGCACCGAGGAGTGACCCGGCAGGACCGCGCTCCGGGGATCCTGGCCCCCGACGTCCGGTGGCTCACCGTCGGGATCCTCACGGTGATCACGCTGGTCGCCTTCGAGGCGATGGCCGTGGCCACCGCGATGCCGGTGGCGGTGGCCGACCTCGACGGCCTGCCCTCGTACGCCTGGGCGTTCAGCGGCTACCTCGTGACCAGCCTGGTCGCGATGGTCGTCGCCGGCGAGGTGTGCGACGAGCGCGGGCCCCGCGGGCCCCTGGTCGTCGGTCTGGCGGTCTTCGGCGTGGGTCTGGTCGTGGCGGGTGCGGCACCCGGCATGGCCGTGTTCGTGCTCGGACGGGCGCTGCAGGGGGTCGGCGGCGGGGCCATCATCGTGGCGATCTACGTCGTGGTGGGGCGGGCCTATGAGTCGGAGCGGCGGCCCCGGCTGTTCGCCGCGCTGTCCAGCGCTTGGGTGCTGCCCTCGATCATCGGACCGGTCATCGCGGGCGCGGTCGCCGAGCGGCTGACCTGGCGGCTGGTCTTCCTGGCCGTGCCGGTGCTGCTGGTCGCCCCCGCCGTCCTGCTCGTCCCACGGCTGGTCGCCCTGGAGGGCGGCCAGCCCGGGGGGCGTGCGGGCCGCAAGCGCGCTGCCGTCGCCGGGGCCGCCGGGCTGGCGCTCGTGCAGTACGGGCTGCAGCGGCTCGACGGGCTCGGTGTCGTGAGCCTCGTGGTCGGGGCCGCGCTGCTGGTCCCCACGGTCACGCTGCTGCTGCCACCGGGGACCCTGCGGTTCGCGCGCGGCCTGCCGACGTCCATCGCCATGCGGGGGGTGCTCGCCGGTTCGTTCTTCGGGGCTGAGACGTTCGTCCCGCTGATGCTCGTCACCGAGCGGGGGCTCTCCGCGACGCTGGCGGGGCTGACGCTCACCGGCTCGGCGCTGGGCTGGGCGGTCGGCTCCTGGCACCAGGGCCGCCCCACGACGGCCACCCCCCGGGAGCGGCTCGTCCAGGGGGGCAGCGCGATCGTGGCCGGGTCGATCGCGGGGGTGGCGCTGGTGCTGGCCCCGGCCGTGCCGGCAGTGGTCGCCGCCGTGGCCTGGAGCATCGGCGGCCTCGGCATGGGGCTGGGGATGGCGTCGATCGCGGTCGCCGTCCTCGAGCTGTCGCCGGTCGAGGACCAGGGCGCCAACTCCGCCGCGCTGCAGGTGTGCGACGCCCTGTTCAGCGTCGTGTTCATCGGTGTCGGCGGGGCCGTGTACGCCTACGCCCACTCGCGAGCGGACCTGCAGACTGCCGGGTTCGTCGTCATCTTCGCGGCGATGGCGCTGCTCGCCGGGCTGGGTGCGCTGATGGCACCGCGGCTGCGTCCTGCCGCCGTGCCCTCGGCCGGCGGCGGACCGGCGGCGCCGAGGACGTGACGGCGAGGTCCCCGGTGCGACCGGGCCGGTGTGGCAGCATGCCAGGGCACCTGTCGTGTCTTCGCAGAGAGGGACCCGTTCGATGACCAGCCCGGCCGCAAGTTCCCGGTCCGACGTCCAGGACGTCCTCGCCTCCATCGGCCGGAACTGGGGCTGGCTGCTCTTCGGGGCGGTCGTGTCGATCCTCGTCGGCATCGCCCTGCTCGCCTGGCCCAAGGCGACCGTGCTCGTCATCGCGGTGCTCCTGGGCAGCTACCTGCTGGTGAGCGGGGTGTTCCAGTTCGTCATGGGGTTCGCGACCCGGGACGTCTCCGGCGGCACCCGGGCGCTGATGGTCCTCTCCGGCGGGCTGTCCTTCGTGCTCGGCCTCATGATGTTCAAGGGCCCGTACCAGGCGGCGTCGATCCTGGCTCTGCTCATCGGGTTCGGCTGGCTGTTCCGCGGCATCGCCGAGCTGGTCGGCGGCATCTCGGACAAGGGCGCGTCCGGCCGGGGCTGGCAGATCTTCCTCGGCCTGCTGGGCGTCCTCGCGGGGATCACCGTCATCGTCTGGCCGATCTCGTCGCTGGCCGTGCTCGCCTGGGTGAGCGGCATCTGGCTGATCGTCATCGGCATCGTCCAGGTGTTCGCCGCGTTCGCGGTGCGCAAGCTGGCCCGCGCCTGACCCCCCTTCCCCGCAGCAAGGGACCCTTGAGGCGAATAGATCGCGCTGGGGCGCCCATCACGGGAGCCCGCGACTGCCTGGCGGTCAGCGCTCGATGCGCCCGGGCAGCAGGAACGGGTACTCCCGCCGGCGCACGGTCTGCTGCCACCAGCGGTCGGCCCGCCGCAGCCGAAGCAGCGTCTCCCACTGCCGGGCGTCGGAGACGTAGTCCTTGCGGACCTCCTCGACGGTGAGCGGCGCCGTCCCGAGAACCCGGTTGGCGGCCGTGACGACCGCCGGCAGCCACGGGTCGAGCCGCTCCTTGAGCAGGTTGGCCGCCACGTCGAGCAGCACCGACCGCCGGTCGTGGTAGCGGGCCAGGATGCTCGGGACGACGAACCGGCGCAGCGGGGCGCGCATCGCCCAGGGGAACGGGGCGAGGAACACGTCGACGTCGAGCGCGGACCGCCCGTCCGGCCCGCGCAGGATCGGCGTCGTGACGTCGAGGTAGGTGAGCCGCCCGTCGTCGGCGTGCACCCAGTTGGACAGCTGCGCGTCGAGGCCGACCGTCTCGTCCACCGCGGCGACGACGTGGTCCACGACGGCCCGCACCACCGGGTGGTCGGCGTCCGGCGGGCTGGTGCGCAGCACGGCGGGTGCGAGGTGCTCGGCCGGCAGGATCGGCTGGACGACGTAGCCGGTCACCGTGCCGTCGGACGCCGGCACGGTGTGCAGCGCGCTCGGGGCCACGGTCAGGCCCCGCTGCCGCAGCGCTTCGAGGTAGCGCTCGAACACCGCCTCGTACCGTGCGGCGTGGGCGGCGCTGGCGAAGGCGGGGAGGCGCTTGCAGGCCGCGCGCGGCTGGCCGGCCGGGAACCCGATGACCAGGGAGATCTCGCCGTAGCCGAGCACCCGCAACCCGGCGTCCGACCCGGTGCGGACGGCCCGCCGGACGTCGTCCTCGAGAGCGACCAGCTCGGCCGTCCCGATCACGACAGGGCCACCCGTACGGTGGTCACCAGCTCCTCGGCCTCGTCGTCGGAGATGACCAGCGGGGGCAGGAACTGCAGGACCGACGGGTCGTTGTTCGCGAAGGCGGCGAACACCCCGGCGGCGAGCATCTTGGCGGCCGCCGCCATCCCGCCGTAGGGCTCGTCGAACTTCAGGCCCATGAACAGGCCGCGCCGACGCAGCGTGAGCGGAAGGTCGGCGAGCTCGACCTCGAACCAGTCGCCGAGCGCGCTGACCCGCGCCAGGAACGCCGGGTCCTCGACGATGTCGAGGACCGTCAGGGCGGCGACGCAGCCCAGCTCGGCCCCGCCGAACGTCGACACGTGGACGAACGGGTGCTCGTCGTAGACGGCGTGCACCTCCGGCGTCATCAGCGTGGCGGTGATCGGGTAGATCCCGCCGGACAGTCCCTTGGCGGTGATGAGGACGTCCGGCTCCAGGTCCTCCTGCTCGTAGTACCAGAGGGTGCCGGTGCGCCCGAGGCCGGTCTGCACCTCGTCCACGACGAACAGGGCCCCCCGCTCGCGGCACAGCTGCTGGACGCCGGCGAGGTAGCCCGGCTCGGGGGGGACGATCCCGAGGGTGGCGGGGATCGGCTCGAGCAGGACCGCGGCGGTCGTGTCGTCGATCGCCTCGGCCATCGCGGCGAGGTCGTTGAACGGCACCTGCCGGAAGCCGGGCGCGCGTGGCCCGAACGGCTCGCGGTACTGCGCGTCACCGGTGGCCATCGCCATCCCCGTGTGCCCGTGGTAGCCGCCGACGGCGGAGATGATGCCGCCCCGGCCGGTCCGGGCGCGGGCCGACTTGATGGCCACCTCCACCGCCTCGGCGCCCCCCACCCCGAAGACGATCCCGGGCAGCCGTCCGCCCGTGGTCGCGGCCAGCCGCTCGGCCAGCCGGGCCCGCCACCCCGAGACCAGGTGGTCGTTGCCGAGGTCCATCTCGTCCATCGCGGCCCGGACGGCGGCCAGCACCGTGGGGTTGCGGTGGCCCAGGTTGAACACCCCGCCGTTGCAGTGGCAGTTGACGAACCGCCGGCCGTCGAAGGCGTCGCGGAAGTAGACCCCGGACCGCTCTCCCATGACGACGTCCGCGCCGAAGGCGGTCAGCATCGTCGCCTTGCCCCGGTCGACGTGGGTGCTGTACGCCGCGACGGTGGCGGCACGGTCGGTGTACGGCTGCTCCAGCGCCATGACGGACACCCCTCGTCCTGAGCTCGTCCGGCCCGTCCCTGAGCCGTCTGGCAGCCTAGGGCAGCACCGCGGCCAGCCACCGGTGTCGAAGGTCCCCGTCCCGCAGACCGGTCGGGGGAGAACGGCCAATAGCCCGTCCGCACGCTGACAGGTGTGGAGACTGTGCGCGTGAGTGACACCGTCGAGGCTCTGCGGGAGCCCACGCAGCGGGTGGGGCGGGGGTACCTGACCATCATCGCGCTGGCCAACCTCGGCACGATGATCGCCTTCTTCACGCCGATCCAGAACCTGCTGCCGCGGCTGGCGGACGAGGTCACGGGCGGCAGCGGCAAGGAGGCCGCGCTGGCCTGGATCACCGGCGTGGGCGCCTTCGTCTCCGTGGTGGCGAACCCGCTGGCGGGGGCCTTCTCCGACCGGACGACGTCGCGGTTCGGACGCCGTCGGCCGTGGGTGTTCTGGGGAGCGGTGTTGGGGCTGGTGAGTGTCGCCCTGCTGCCCACCCAGACCACCGTGCTGGGGCTGGCCCTGCTGTGGGGCTGCGGCCAGGCGACGGTGAACGCCTCCTACGCCGCGATCACGGCGTCCATCCCCGACCAGGTGCCGGTGAACCAGCGCGGCGTGGCCTCCGGCGTGGTCGGCCTGGCGCAGACCCTCGGCGTGGTCCTGGGCGTGGCGATCGTGTCGTTCCTGGTCACCGGGCTCGAGGCGGGGGCCGCCGTGACCGGCGTCCTCTTCCTCCTGCTGGCCCTGCCGTTCGTGCTGCGCCTGCGCGACCCGGTGCTCCCGGTGCAGGCGCGGCCCCCGTTCGTGCTGGGGGAGTTCGTCCGCGGCTTCTGGGTCAGCCCACGCCGCTACCCCGACTTCGCCTGGGCCTGGATCACCCGCTTCCTCATCTCGCTGTCCAACGCCATGGCCACGCTCTACCTGCTGTTCTTCCTCCAGGACGAGGTCGGCTACGCCAACCCGGAGCAGGGGCAGACGATCCTCATCGGGCTGTACGCCCTGGGGACGATCCTCACCGCGGTCGTCGGCGGCAGGCTCTCCGACGCCAGCGGACGGCGCAAGGTCTACGTCATCGCCTCGTCGCTCGTCATGGCGGTGGCGACCGTCATCCTCGCGCTCGCGCCGGTGTTCTCGGCCGCGATGGTCGCAGCGTTCGTGCTCGGCGCGGGGTACGGCGTGTACCTGGCCGTCGACCAGGCGCTCATCACCCAGGTGCTGCCCGCCGCCCAGGACCGGGCCCGGGACCTCGGGGTGATCAACATCGCCAACTCGGCGCCCCAGGTGCTCGGCCCCGTGCTGGCGGCCCCGATCGTCACCTCGCTCGGCGGCTACCCCATGCTCTACCTCGCCGCGGCCGTCGTCGCCGTGCTCTCCGGCGTCCTGGTCACCCGGATCCGGTCGGTGCCGTGACCGCTGCCGCACGGCCCGGCCGGACGGTCAGTCCTTCTCCTGGGCGAGCAGGCCGACAGACACCAGGTCGTCCACCGGTCCGCTGACCTCGCTGGCGGCGAACGAGAGCAGTGCCGAGCGGATCCGGGCGGGCGGGAGCGCGGCCAGCCGGTCGAGCAGGGGCCCGTGGCGGCGCTCGGCGAGGACGGCGGCCAGCTCGGCGGTCCCGGCACCGGCCTGGCCGGCGCCCACCGCGGCCAGGACGTTGAGGAAGCCGTGCCGCTCCCCGCCGTCCGGGGCGGTGTGCCGGACCGGCCGCTGGGGTCCGCCGGCCAGCCGGAACGCCAGCCCGTGGTCGAGGCAGACGCGCAGGACGGCGGCAAGCCGCTCCTCGGTGGGCACCTCCGCCGGGGCCGGGCCGTCGACGCGGAGCAGGGCCTGCTCGGCGCCGTCCGCCGCGAGCACCTCGACGGCGCGCTCCCAGTCGGCGCCCTGGGGGACCGCCACAGCGGCCGGCACGGAGAAGTCCAGGTGGTCCAGTGTTGCCCGGGCCGCCGCGGCAGGGTCGTGCCCGACCGGCAGGGTCACCTCGACGTGGCTGAGCCGGGCCGCGTCCTCCCGGTCCAGCAGAGCGGCGCGCGCCCGGGCGAGCCCGGCCAGCCCGGTGTCGGCGACCAGGCCGACGGCGAGGTCGTCGCCGGGCTGCAGCGCCGCCAGCAGCTCGGGGAACGCGGAGGCGGGCACCAGCAGCGGGCCGACCACGTCCGCGTACCACGCGCGACGGTGGGTGCGGTGCCTGGCCACGGCATCGGCCACGGGGACGACGGCCGGCGGCAGGGCCGCGGCGTCGTCCAGCAGCTCCGCCAGCAGCCCCCGCCAGGTGTCCGTGTCCGGCACGGGCAGGACGGTAGCGGATGCGGCACGCTGCGCCGGACGGGTCAAGATGGGGACGACGACCGCCGACGGTCATCCTATGGCCCGTCCCCTCCGGCCCCGAGGAGCCTCCGTGCCCCCCAGCAGGTCCCCGCACCGCTTCGGCCGGGTTGCCGCCGGTCTGGTCGCCGTCGTCGG
>JALOLN010000129.1 GCA_025455945.1 Actinomycetes bacterium | reverse complement strand
GGCGCCGGTGACACGTTCACCGCCGGGCTGCTGCACGCGCTGGCGGTGCACGGCCGGCTCGGCCCGTCGCCGGCGCAGCGGCTGGCCGACGCGGGCGTGGACGAGCTGGGCCGGTGCCTGACGGTGGCGGCGACGGCCGCGGCCCTCACCTGCCAGCGCCCCGGCTGCGACCCCCCGACCGCCGACGAGCTCTCCCGCCACCTGTCAGGGTGAGCCCGGCGGGGCGGTCGTGCCCCGGACGACGAGGCTGGTGGGCAGCACCGACGCCTGCGGGTACTCGCCACCGGACAGCGCGGCCAGCACCTGCCGGGCCGCGAGCACCCCCTGCTCCTGGACCGGCTGCGCCACGGTCGTGAGGTCGAACAGGTCGGCCATCTCGTGGTCGTCGAACCCGCACAGCGAGACGTCCCCGGGACAGGACAACCCGGCGCGACGGACCGCACGCAGCGCCCCGAACGCCATCTCGTCGGACTGGGCGAACACCGCGGTCGGTGGCTCCGGCCGGCCGAGCAGCTCGGCCATGGCCCGCTCGCCACCGGCGACCGTGAACTCCCCGTCGACGTCCAGGGCCGGGTCCACGGGCAGGCCCGCCTCGACCAGGACGCGCCGGTACCCCGCGCTGCGGTCCGTCGGGGCCGTGAAGCGGTTCGACTCGGTGCGGCCCCCGGAGATCAGGCCGATCCGACGGTGGCCGAGCGCGACGAGGTGCCGGACGCCCAGCTCGGCCCCGGCCACGTCGTCGATCCGCACCGAGGAGAAGCCCTCGACGCGCGCACCGACGATGCTCACGGGCATCCCGAGGCTGCGCACCGCCTCGACCTCGTCGCCCTCCATCGGCAGCGTGAGGACGAGGACGGCGTCCACCCGTCGGCGCAGCGGCAGCTGGTCGAAGAACCGGTACCGGTGCCCCTCGCCCCCGATGGTGTAGAGCAACAGGTCGTGGCCGGCCACCCTCAGCTCCGCCTCGGCGCCGCCGATCACGGTGCCGAAGAACCACCGTCCCAGGTACGGGGTGATCACGCCCACCGTGGACATCCGGCCCGAGGCCAGGCTGGACGCGCTCGGCGAGGCCACGTAGTCCAGCGCGTGCGCCGCGGCGAGCACCCGCCGGCGGGTCTCCGGGGAGACGTTGGGCAGGCCCCGCAGCGCTCGTGAGACGGTGGCGGTGGACACTCCCGCCCGGACTGCGACGTCCTCGATGCTCGCGGCCACCACGATCTCCCGACGGGCCCGGTCTCCGACGTGCACCCCGGTGCCGTGACTCACGGTAGCGTCCGACTGGAAACGCTGTCATCGCCGCCTCGGAGGTCCCCGTGCCGATCGAGAGCGCCGCCGCCGACCTGGCCGGCGCAGTCCCCGCCGAGGATCCGGACCGGGCCGACCTGCTCGCTCGCTGGGAACGCTGGGCGCCCGACCTCGAGCGCGGGCTCGAGGAGGTCTACGACCTCGCCGCCGTGCTGCCCCGGGTGGTCGACGTGGTGGCGGCGGCGCACGCCGCCCGCAGCAGCGCGCTGCGCGCGCACGACCGGGCCCGGGTGCTGCGACCCGACTGGTTCCAGGAGCCGGGTGTGCTGGGGTACGCGGCCTACGCGGAGCGGTTCGCGGGCACCCTGCAGGGCGTCCGCGAGCGGCTGCCCTACCTCCGCGAGCTCGGCGTCACCTACCTGCACCTCATGCCGCTGCTGCAGCCCCGCCCGGCGCCCAACGACGGCGGCTACGCCGTCGCCGACTACCGGGCCGTTCGGGCCGACCTCGGGCACATGGCGGACCTGGCGCAGCTGTGCACGGCGCTGCACGAGCAGGGCATGACCCTCACCCTCGACCTCGTGCTCAACCACGTGGCCCGCGAGCACGACTGGGCGCAGCGTGCCCGGGCCGGCCAGGAGCGCTACCGCCGCTACTTCCTGCTCTTCCCGGACCGCACCCTGCCCGACGCCTACGAGCGGACCCTGCCCGAGGTCTTCCCCGACTTCGCCCCCGGCAGCTTCACCTGGGACGACGACGCGGCCGCCTGGGTGTGGACGACGTTCAACTCCTGGCAGTGGGACCTGGACTGGACGAATCCCGACGTGTTCTGCGAGTTCGCGGAGATCGTGCTCTACCTCGCCAACCAGGGGGTCGACTGCCTGCGCCTGGACGCCATCGCGTTCGTGTGGAAGCGGATGGGCACCAGCTGCCAGAACCAGCCCGAGGTGCATGCGATCACCCAGGCGCTGCGGGCCGTGGCGCACATCGTGGCGCCGTCGGTCGTGTTCAAGGCGGAGGCGATCGTCGGGCCGGACCAGCTGGTGCGCTACCTGGGCACGGGTGCACACGCCGGCCGGGTGAGCGACCTGGCCTACCACAACTCGCTCATGGTCCAGCTCTGGTCGGCCCTCGCGACCCGTGACGTGCGGCTGCTCGTCCAGTCCCTCTCGCAGTTCCCCCCCAAGGCGACCACCACCGCATGGGCGACCTACCTGCGCTGCCACGACGACATCGGGTGGGCGGTCGCCGACAGCGACGCCGCGGCCGTCGGCTGGGACGGCCATGCCCACCGGGTCTTCCTCTCCGACTTCTACAGCGGCGCCTTCCCCGGGTCGTTCGCCCGGGGGGAGGTCTTCCAGGCCAACCCGGCGACCGGCGACCGGCGGATCAGCGGATCCGCGGCCAGCCTGGCCGGCCTCGAGGCGGCCCTCGCCGGCAACGACACCGCCGCGGTCGACCTGGCGATCGCCCGGCTGCTGTGCGCCCATGCGGCGGTCCTGGGCTTCGGTGGCATCCCCCTGCTGTACATGGGCGACGAGCTGGGCCTGCTCAACGACCGGGACTTCGCCGCGGAGCCGGCACACGCCGACGACAACCGGTGGCTGCACCGCCCGACCATGCCCTGGGACGTCGCCGAGCAGCGGCACGACCCCCGGACGGTCGCGGGCCGGATGTTCGCCGGCATCCAGCGGCTGGCCCAGGCCCGCGCCCGGCTGGACGCCCTGCACGCCGCCGTCGAGTCCCACGTGCTGCCGTCGGGCAACGACGCCGTGCTCCTCATGCTGCGGCGGCACGCCGCGGGCTCACTCGTCCAGCTGTACAACGTCAGCGAGCACGAGCAGTCCGTGCCCGTCGACGTCCTCTCGGCGGCGCGCATCACCCGGCCGGTCGACCACCTCTCCGGTGCCGCGCCCCGCGTCCACGAGGGTCGGGTGGTGCTCCCGCCCTACGCCGCGGCGTGGATCGCCGAGGCCGAACCGCAAGGGCCGTAGCCGCCCGGATCTAGGCTGGGGCCATGCCCGAGTTCGCGTACACGGACCTGCTCCCCCTCGGCCCGGACACCACGCCCTACCGGGTGGTGACCACCGACGGCGTCCGGACCGTCGAGGTCGCCGGGAGGCGCTTCCTCGAGGTCGCACCCGACGCGCTCACCCGCCTCACCTACGAGGCGATGCACGACATCGCGCACTTCCTCCGACCCGCGCACCTGGCCCAGCTGAGGGCGATCCTCGACGACCCGGAGGCCTCCCCCAACGACCGGTTCGTGGCCCTCGACCTGCTCCGGAACGCCAACGTCGCCGCGGGCGGCGTCCTGCCGATGTGCCAGGACACCGGCACCGCCGTCGTCATGGGCAAGAGGTCCGAGAGCGTGCTGACCGGCGGGGGCGACGAGGAGGCCATCGCCCGGGGCGTCTTCGACGCCTACACCCGGCTCAACCTGCGCTACTCCCAGATGGCGCCGCTCACCATGTGGGAGGAGCGCAACACCGGCTCGAACCTGCCGGCCCAGATCGAGCTGTACGCGACCGCGGACCACGGCGAACCCCACTACGACTTCCTCTTCATGGCCAAGGGCGGTGGCTCGGCCAACAAGAGCTACCTCTTCCAGGAGACCAAGGCGATCCTCAACCCGGCGGCGATGCGCCGCTTCCTCGACGAGAAGCTCCGTGCGCTGGGCACCGCCGCCTGCCCGCCGTACCACCTGGCGGTGGTCATCGGCGGCACGTCGGCGGAGTTCGCCCTCAAAACCGCGAAGTACGCCTCGGCGAAGTACCTCGACACGCTGCCGACGTCGGGGTCGCCCAGCGGGCACGGCTTCCGCGACCTCGAGCTCGAGGCGGAGGTGCTGCGGCTCACGCAGGAGTTCGGGATCGGGGCGCAGTTCGGCGGCAAGTACTTCTGCCACGACGTCCGCGTCGTCCGGCTGCCCCGGCACGGCGCCTCGTTGCCCGTGGCGATCGCGGTGTCGTGCTCGGCCGACCGGCAGGCGCGCGGGCGCGTCACGGCGGAGGGGGTCCTCCTCGAGCAGCTCGAGACCGATCCCGCGCGGTTCCTGCCCGAGGCGGCCGACGACCAGCTCTCAGACGACGTCGTCCGGATCGACCTGACCCGGCCGATGGCCGAGATCCGCGCCGAGCTCGGCCGCCATCCGGTGAAGACCCGCCTGTCACTCAGCGGCCCCATGGTCGTCGCCCGCGACATCGCGCACGCCAAGATCAAGGAGCGGCTGGACGCCGGGGAGCCGATGCCGGACTACCTGCGTGACCTGTGCGTCTACTACGCCGGGCCGGCGAAGACCCCCGAGGGGTACGCGTCGGGGTCGTTCGGGCCGACCACCGCAGGCCGGATGGACTCCTACGTCGACCAGTTCCAGAAGGCCGGCGGCTCTCTCGTCATGCTGGCGAAGGGCAATCGCAGCCAGGCCGTCACGCAGGCCTGTGCGGCCAACGGTGGCTTCTACCTCGGCTCCATCGGCGGGCCGGCGGCGCGGCTGGCGCAGGACTGCATCCGCCGGGTGGAGGTGCTGGAGTACCCCGAGCTGGGCATGGAGGCGGTCTGGCGGATCGAGGTCGAGGACTTCCCGGCCTTCATCGTCGTCGACGACAAGGGCAACGACTTCTTCGCGGACACCACCGGCCCCCTGCTCACCATCGGCACCCGTCCGCCGCAGGCCTGACCGGCCGTCGCCTGAACGCCGTCAGGCGCCCTCCGTCGGCGTCCGGGCTGGGCCCGGCGCACCGATGAAGGGCGCCTGACTGCGGTCTATTCGCCTCAAGGGTCCCTTGATGCGGTAGGGGGTACGGGGACGGTCAGTACCAGCGGCGGGACTGGAAGTGGTTCCAGGCCGCGCAGGGAGTGCCGTAGCGGCCGGAGATGTAGGACAGCCCCCAGCGGATCTGGGTCGTCGGGTTGGTCCGCCAGTCCGAGCCGAAGGCGCTCATCTTCGAGCCCGGCAGGGCCTGCGGGATCCCGTAGGCGCCGCTGCCGTTGGAGGCGGACGTCCGCCAGCCGCTCTCCCGGGTGAACAGGTTGTCCAGGCAGACCCACTGCTGTCCGGTCCAGCCGCGGGACGCGGCCAGCGACTTGCCGATGGCGCGGGCCGAGCCCGCCGACACCGGCTGGCGGTTGACCGCGCGGGTGGCCCGCTGGACGGCCTTGGCGCGGGCGGCCTTCTCCCGCGCCGCCTTCTCCCGGGCGGCCTTCGCGGCGCTGGCCTTCAGCTGGGCGGCCTTGACTGCGGCGGCGCGCCGCTGGGCGAACGCCGCGGCTGCAGCGGACTCCTCCGCCAGCCCGGCGTTGTGCGACAGGGCGGGCAGGACGGGGGTCCCGGCGGCCACGTCGGAGGTGGTGGGTGCGTCGGCCGCGGCGCTCGTCGCACCCACGGCCAGTGACAGCGTCGCCACGGATGCGGCGGCGAGGCCGATCCCCCGGATCGAGATCCGGTTCATCGAGCATTCCTTCCAGCGCTTCGCGTGCCGCGCATCCGCGGCGCACGCTCTTCACCCCTGTCTTCCGACCCCCCGACGTTCGCTGGTGTGGGGGGAGGTCGGACCCCTGGGCGCGCCGCTTCGGCGGGCCCGTGGTGCGGGGCCGGCGCACGGTCTTCCGGGGGCTTCCGAGAGCCCGCCCGAGACGAATCTCGGACCGTACGCGGGGTCTGACCTGACCACCATGGA
>JALOLN010000128.1 GCA_025455945.1 Actinomycetes bacterium | reverse complement strand
CCGAGGGCGCACCCGCCGCCGACCGCTGCCACGGCGGCCAGCGCGGGCCAGAACCACCGCCCGTCGCGGAAGACCGGGCCGAGGGACAGCATGGCCAGGACCGTGGCCAGGACGGCCACCGCCGTGAGCCGCAGCCGCGGGCTCATCGCCGCACCCCGGCCGCGAACGCGCTGCCCCCGTGCCCGGCGAACGGCCACACCTGCGCGAGCGGCTCGCCGATGCGCAGCGGGACGACCCGCCAGCCGGCGCCGCGCAGCACAGCGGTCGGGCCGTCGAGGTCGACCGGCTGCTGGGCTCGGGCGGCCACGTCGGAGGGCGAGCGCCAGGTGTCGACGTCGAGCAGGACGGCGACCGCGGCACCCGCGCCGTGCCGGACCCGCACGAGGTCCTCCGCCTCCTCGGGGGTGAGGGCGGCGAGCACGGCCACGGTGAGCCCGTCCCCGGCGTGCCGGAGCGTCCGCGCAGCCGGCCGCAGCGAGCTGCCGTACGACGGCTCGAGCACGGCGAGGGCGTCCAGCAGCTGGTCGTCCTGGCTGCCGCCGGGATCGTCGCCGCCGGCCCCGCCGAGCCGGGCCCCGGTGTCGGTGACCAGGTCCACGGAGAACCCGCCGCGACCCAGGTGCACCCCGACCGATGCGGCGACCGACACGGCGGCCTCGAAGGACGACGTCGGGCCGTCCCCCCGGTGGGCCCCGGCGCGGGTGTCGAGCAGCAGCACGGCCCGGCTCTCCCACGGCTGCTCCTCGCGGCGCACCATGAGCTCGCCGTGCCGGGCGGTGGACCGCCAGTGCACCCGGCGCAGGTCGTCGCCCTGGCGGTACTCCCGGGTCGCCACGTCGTCCTCACCGGCGGCGGCGAGGGAGCGCGACCGGCTCTCCCCGCTGCCCGCCCACTCCCCGCCGAGGGCCACCCAGGGCAGCGGCTGCACGACGGGTGTGACGACGAGGACGTCCCGGCTGGCGAAGGCGCGCTCCAGCTCGCACATGCCGAAGGGGTCGGTGAGCCGGATGCTCAGCGGCCCGATCGGGTACCGGCCGCGCACCTCGCAGTGCACCGGGTACTCGACCTCCCGCGTCCCGCGGGGCTCCACGCGCTCCAGCACGAACCTGGGACGCGTGCCGAGCAGGTAGGGGATCCGGTCCTCGGCGAGCAGGACGCCGGTGGGCAGCCGGGACACGTTCTCCAGCCGCAGGACGACCTTCGCGTCGGAGCCCACGGCCAGCCGGGCGGGCTCCAGCCGGCGGCTGCTCGACAGCCGGAAGCGGGTGCGCGCCACGACGACGGCGCACAGCAGCGGCAGCACCAGGACGAGGACTCCCACCCGCAGCAGGTCGCGCTGCCCGAACAGGACCGCGCACACGACGGCGGCGCCGCCCGCGGCGACGAAGCTGCGCCCCCGGGTGGTGAGCCCGTGCAGGCCCAGGCGCACGGTCAGTCCACCTCGGGCAGCGGCACCCGGGCGACGAGGTCACGGACGACCCGCTCGGTGGTGCGGCGGGCGATCTGCGCCTCCGCCGTGAGCAGCAGCCGGTGGGCGAGCACGGGCTCGGCCAGGGACTGGATGTCGTCGGGCAGCACGAAGTCCCGGTGGTCGAGGGCGGCGGCGGCCTTGGCGGCGCGGACCAGGTGCAAGGTGGCCCGCGGTGACGCGCCCAGCCGCAGGTCGGGGGAGTCCCGGGTCGCCGTGACCAGCGTGACGGCGTACCGGCGGACCTCCGCGCTGACGTGCACCGCCCGCACCACCTCGACGAGCGCCACGATGTCCTGCGCGTCCGCGACGGGCCGCAGGTCGAGCAGCGGGTCGCCGGCGCCGTGCGCGTCGACCATGGCCAGCTCGTCCTCGGGGTGCGGGTAGCCCATAGACACCCGCGCCATGAACCGGTCGCGCTGGGCCTCGGGCAGCGGGTAGGTGCCCTCCATCTCGATGGGGTTCTGCGTCGCGATGACCATGAACGGGGCGGCCAGCGGGTACGTCGTGCCGTCGACGGTGACCTGCCGCTCCTCCATGCACTCGAGCATCGCCGACTGGGTCTTCGGCGAGGCCCGGTTGATCTCGTCGCCGAGCACCACGTTGGCGAACACCGCCCCGGGCTTGAACTCGAACTCGCGGGCCTCCTGGTTGTACACGTTGACGCCGGTCACGTCGCTGGGCAGCAGGTCGGGCGTGAACTGGATGCGGCGCACCGTGCAGTCGAGGGAGCGGGCCAGGGACTTGGCGAGCATCGTCTTGCCCACGCCGGGCACGTCCTCGATGAGCAGGTGCCCCTCGGCGAGCAGCACGGTCAGGGCGAGCCGGACGACGTCCGGCTTGCCGGTGATGACGCTCTCGACGGCTCCCCGGATGCGGTCGGCTGACGCACCGAGGTCCTCGAGGTCGAGCGGGGCCGCACGGGTCTCGGTGGTCATGCCCTGATTCTCACCCGAGAACCGCCGATCGGCCTATGGGACGGGCACGGCCCGCAGCCGCTGGGCGTCGTCGAACAGCGCCCGGGAGGCCACCCGGGCGGTCACCAGGCCGGTCACGGCGGCCGCGGCGAGCAGCATGTACATGACGACGATCTGGTACCGGATCGCGGTCAGCGGGTCGACGCCCGCGAGGATCAGCCCGGTCATCGCGCCGGGCAGGCTGATCAGGCCGACCACCTTGGTCGTGTCGATGGCGGGGATCAGCGCGGTCCGCACCGTCTCGTGGACGTAGGGGGCGAAGGCGTCCCCCGCCGAGAGCCCGAGGGACAGCCGCGCCTCCACGGCGGGCCGGCGGGTCGTCGCCGTCGTCCGCAGGCCGCGCAGCACGAGTGCGGCGACCTGCATGGCCCCCGACACGACCATGCCGCCGACGGGAACCAGCACCCTGGGCTCGGTGTCGACGACCTGCAGGACGACGAGGATGCCGAGCGTCGTCGCCGTGCCCACCCCGATGCCGGTCGCCGCCGTGCGCAGGGCACCGGGCAGCCCCCGGGCGCGGCGGGCCGCCTCGACCGAGGCCACCGCCACCATGGCGGCCAGCCAGGCCAGCGCGCCGAGCAGGCCGGCCTCGGCGAAGAGGAACGACAGCACCGCGCCGACGGCGACGAGCTGGACGAACGCCCGCAGCGCGGCGACGAGCAGCTCACGGGTGACGCCGAGCCGCTCCCGCCAGGTGATCGCCGCGGCGAGCACGACGAGGGCGACCGAGGCGGCGACGCCCGCCCAGCCCGGCACGTCGGGGCTCACCGGTCCGGCTCCGCGTCGCCGAAGGCCACCCGGTCGAGGTCGACGTCGTCGATCTCGCCGCGGCCCACCAGCCGGCCGGACCGCAGCACGAGGACGTCGTCGGCCACGCCCGCGGCCCGGTCCAGGTCGTGGCTCACCAGCACCACGCTGAGCCCCTCGGCCAGCAGGTCGCGGATCACCGCGTCGACCGCGTCCGCGCTCACGGCGTCCAGGGCCGAGGTCGGCTCGTCCAGCAGCAGCACCTCCGGCCCCACGGCGAGGGCCCGGGCCAGGCACAGCCGCTGCGCCTCCCCACCGGAGAGCCCCTCGGTCCCGCGGTCGAGCAGGTCGACGGGCAGTGCCACCCGGGCGAGCAGCGTCCGGGCGGCGGCGTCGTCCAGGTCGGGGCGGCCGACCCGCAGCTCCTCGGCGACCCGGGTGGTCAGCAGCGTGGGCGCCTGGGCCACGAGGCCCACCCGCCGGCGCAGCTCGGTGACGTCCAGGGCGGGCAGCGGGGTGCCGCGCAGCAGCACCCGCCCCGCGGTGGGCTCGGCGAGCCGGTTCAGCAGCCGCAGCAGGGTCGACTTGCCCGACCCGCTCGGCCCGACGATCGCCGTGCACCGGCCCTCGTGCAGGTGGTCGGTGACGCCGTCGAGGACCCGACGGCCGGCGACGTCGAGGGTGACGGCGTCGAGCGTGAACAGGTCCGGCACGCCGGCCAGCCTGTCACGTCCCCGCCGTCGGACGGGGGCTCGGACGACCGGGCGCCGGCCCGGTGACACTCCCGCGAGATGGTTGACGGTGGAGGGAAGTGGAGTATGGTGGCGCGCACTGGACCGTGGGGACGGGCTAAGTGGGGAGGTGGCGCGTGTTCCTGGGCACGCACTACCCCCGCCTGGACGACAAGGGCCGCCTGATCCTCCCGGCGAAGTTCCGTGACGACCTGGCCGCCGGGGTCGTCATGACCAAGGGCCAGGACGGCTGCATCTACCTGTTCACCCGGGCCGAGTTCGCCGCGATGACCGAGCGGATGGCCGCCTCCCCGCTGACCAGCGGGGCGGCGCGCAACTTCAACCGGGTGTTCTTCGCCGGGGCCACCGACGAGGTCCCCGACAAGCAGGGCCGGATCACGATCCCGGTCGCGCTGCGCGACTACGCGGGCCTGGTCCGCGACTGCGTGGTCATCGGTGCCAACACCCGGCTGGAGATCTGGGAGGCGGCCCGCTGGCAGGAGTACCTGGCCCTGCAGGAGCCGCAGTTCGCCGCCCTCACCGAGGAGGTGCTGCCCGGCCTCATCTAGCACCGCGGACGCATGGCGAGGTCTCCTCCCGCTCGGCCCTTCCCCCGTCCTCCTGATGCACCTTCCCCGGTGTCAGGCGGCACCCCCTTCGAGCGGAAGGGGACCTGGCCCTCCGTCCGTCCGGCACTACCCCGCACCACCCC
The DNA here is from genome assembly GCA_025455945.1 of Actinomycetes bacterium. Taxonomy (GTDB): domain Bacteria; phylum Actinomycetota; class Actinomycetes; order Prado026; family Prado026; genus Prado026. The sequence continues at coordinate 1,296 of JALOLN010000128.1, read as the reverse complement.
GCACCACTCCGGCTGTCACCCGCAGCCGCCGCGTCGTAGGAGGGTCGAGATGACGACAGCAGCGTTCGAGCAGCCGCTGCTCGTGGGCGGCCGCGCCGCCGCCCCGGACCCGGCCGACCCGACCGCGGGGCGTGCGCTGCTCGACCCGCAGGGGACGTTGTTCGTCGTGCTGCTGGCCGTGGCCGCCACCGTCGCCCTGGTCGTCCTCGCCGGCGCCGCGGTGCGCGTGCTCGGGGCCTGAGGTCGCCGCGCCGTGACCCGACCCGACCCTGCCGAGCCCGCCGGGGCCGACCGGCACGTCCCGGTCCTCCTCGACCGGTGCGTGGCCCTGCTGGCCCCTGCGCTGGACCGCCCCGGTGCCGTCCTCGTGGACGCCACCGTCGGCCTCGGCGGGCACAGCGCGGCGCTGCTGGCCCGGTTCCCGGGGCTGCAGGTGGTGGGCCTCGACCGCGACCCGCAGGCCCTCGCCCTGTCGGCGCGGCGGCTCGCCGCGCAGGCCGACCGGACCACGCTCGTCCACGCGGTGTACGACGAGCTGCCGGACGTGCTGGCCCGGCTGGGCCTGCCCGCCGTCGAGGGCGTCCTGTTCGACCTCGGGGTGTCCAGCCTGCAGCTGGACGAGGTCGACCGCGGCTTCTCCTACGCCCAGGACGCGCCGCTGGACATGCGGATGGACCCCACGGCCGGCCGCACCGCCGCCGAGGTCCTCAACACCTACCCGGCGGCCGAGCTGGCCCGGGTGCTCCGCGAGTACGGCGAGGAGCGCTTCGCCCGGCGGATCGCCGACCGGGTGGTGCGCGAGCGCGCCGTCGAGCCGTTCCGGACGTCGGCGCGGCTGGTGGAGCTGGTCCGCGACGCGATCCCGGCGGCCACCAGGCGCACCGGCGGCAACCCGGCGAAGCGCACCTTTCAGGCTCTGCGGATCGAGGTCAACGGGGAGCTGGCAGCGCTGGAGCGAGCGCTGCCGGCGGCCGTGGCGGCCCTGGCCCTGGGCGGACGGATCGTCGTGCTCTCCTACCACTCCCTGGAGGACCGCCTCGTCAAGCGAGTGCTCACCGCGGGTGCGACCAGCCGCGCCCCGCACGGCCTCCCGGTGGTGCCCGAGCACGACCTGCCGACGCTGCGGCTGCTGACCCGCGGTGCTGAGCCGGCCGACGCGCAGGAGGTGGCCGCCAACCCGCGGGCGGCCTCGGTGCGGCTGCGGGCCGCCGAGCGGATCCGGGTCGCGGCATGAGTGCCACCGGGGCGGCCCGGCGACCCGCCCCCGCACCGCGGCCGGCCCGGCCGACGGCGCGG
>JALOLN010000127.1 GCA_025455945.1 Actinomycetes bacterium | reverse complement strand
GCGGCCAGCGACCGCACCCCGGCATGGACGCCCTCGGGGGAGAGCCTGCTCTTCGCCCGCTCGTCGCGGATCGTCGCGGACAACGCTTACGGCTTCGGGCCGGTGGAGGTCCCCCAGCCGGCGGGCGCCAACAGCCACCCGGACGTCTCGGCGGCGGGCGACGCGGTCTTCCAGGACGCCACCCCCGCCGTGTGGCTGCTGCGCGCGGGCGAGCCGGCTGCCGCCCTGCTGGTGTCCGACGCCGCCATCCCGGCCCTCTCCCCGAACGGCCAGCAGGTCGCCTTCCGCCGCGCCGACCAGGCCTGGGTGGTGGGCCGGTCCGGCTCGGGCGCGCGACAGGTGACGAGCGGCACAGGCGTTCTGCACGACGTCGACTGGTCGCCCGACGGCACGGCGCTGCTGCTCGCCCGGGACAGCGGCGTCTTCACCGTCCCGGTGGGCGGCGGGGCCGAGACGAAGGTGAGCGGCTCTGCCTGCACCGGGACGACGTCCGCGTCGTGGCAGCCGGTGCCGGTCGAGAAGGACGCCGTCCGACGGGCCGCGGGCGCCGACCGCATCGCCACGGCGATCGCGGTGTCGCGAGTCCGGTATCCGGCTGACCACTCCGCCGGCGCCGTCGTCCTCGCCCGCTCCGACGCGTTCCCGGACGCGCTGTCGGGGACGCCGCTGGCGGTGCGCGAGGGCGCGCCACTGCTGCTGACCCCGCCCGGGTCGATGGTCGACGCCCGGGTGCTGGCAGAGGTCGACCGGGTGCTGCCCGCGGGAGGGACCCGCCGCGTGTTCGTCCTGGGCGGCACCGGGGCGATCAGCCAGGCCATCGAGGACCAGCTGGCCGCCCGGGGCCTCGCGGTGACCCGGTTGGCAGGGGCCTCGCGGTACGCCACCGCCGTCGCCGTGGCCCGGCACCTCGGGGCCGGTGCGGCGTCACCGGACGCCCTGTTCCTGGCGACCGGCATGGACTTCCCGGACGCGTTGTCCGCCGGCACCGCTGCCGGGTCGTACTGGCTGGGCGGCACGGGGGCGCCCGGGGGAGCGGTGCTGCTCACCGCCGGGACCATGCCCGCTGAGGTCACCGCCTACCTGTCCGAGGCACGGGGCGCGAACCCGGCCGTGCGCATCTCCGCGGTCGGGGGGTCGGCGGCCACCGTGGCGGGCGCCGCGCTGCCGGCAGGCAGCTTCCAGAAGCTCGTCGGGGCCAACCGGTACACGACCTCGGCGTACGTCGCCGAGTCGCACTTCGGCGCGCAGGGCGTCATCGGTGTGGCCACCGGCACGGGTTTCGCCGACGCCCTGTCCGGCGGCGTGCTCGCGGCCACGCTCAACGCCCCGCTGCTGCTCACCCCGCCGACGGGGCTGCCTGCGGGTGAGGTGTCGGGGTACGTGCACTGGTTCTCCGGCTCGATCCGCGACGCCCTGGTCTTCGGCGGCACCGGAGCGGTCTCGCCGTCCGTGGTGACGCAGCTGCAGGCGGCCATCGGGATCGGCACGCAGTCGCTCGACGCAGCCGGCCTCGAGCCGCGGCGAGGGGACCTTCAGCCGTTCCGGGCGGGCGTCGCGCCTCACTAGCGTGGAACTGGTGGCCCGGGGGCCGCCAGCAGTCTGCGGACGTCTCGTCCGGGCCGGGATCGGGGGTGCGCCATGCGGCGCACGGTCACGCGGACGTTGCTGGCACTCACGGCCGGGGTGGCGCTGCTGCTGCCGTCGCAAGGGGCGGTCTCGCCGGCCGCGGCGGCGCCGAAGCCCGCCAACGGCGGCGTCGCCAACGGGCTCATCGCGTACGGCAGTTCCGAGCAGGGCCACCCCGGCTGGGTGACGATCCGCCCCGACGGCTCGGACCGCACCTTCCACCCGCTGCCCGACTGGGCAGCCGAGGTGAATGCCGTCACTTGGTCCCCCGATGGGTCCGAACTGGCGATCTCCGCCCTGCTGCAGGAAGGCGGCGGCTTCTTCCCGTACTCGATCGTCCTGGGCGAGCCGAGCGGGTCAGGCATGTACTGGCAGGTCACCAACTGGGGGGCAGGCTCAATCGTCGATGACTACGATCCCGCCTGGTCACCCTCGGGTCGCAGTCTCGTCTTCGCGAGCTCACCATCCGGTGGCACGACGAGCACGATCTACGAAGTCAATGCGGTCGGCTGGAACCCCGTCCAGCTCACGGCGAGTTGGGGAGACCGTGACCCGGCCTACTCGGTGAACTGGGACCTCGCGTTCGAACGTGACTGGTCCGGCGTGTGGATCCTGCCCGGCGACGGGGGGCCAGAACGGGTGGCGGTCTCAAGTGCCTCGGCGCCGTCGTTCTCCCCCGACGGAACCCGGCTCGCGAGCAGGTCCAGCGCAGGCAACGTGCAGGTCTCGGACCTCGATGGCACGAACGCCGAAGTCCTGACGACCGGCGGCGCCGGCAACTGGCCGGCCTGGTCGCCAGATGGCTCGACCGTTGCCCTGGTCGATGGCTCGCAGCTGTGCCTCATCCCGGCCACGGGGGGCACCGAGTCCTGCATCGACGACCTGCCGGCCGGCCCCACCGGACCGTCGTGGCAGCCGGTGCCGGTGGACCCGGAGCCGGTGGTGCGGGTGGCCGGACAGACCCGGCTGGGCACCGCCATCGCGGTGTCGAAGGCAGGGTTCGACGACGGGGCGGCCAAGGCGGCGGTGCTGGCCCGCAGCGACACCTTCCCCGACGCGCTGGCCGGGACGCCGCTGGCGGTGAAGAAGGGCGGCCCGCTGCTGCTGACCACGCCGACGGCTCTGGACGCGTCGGTCGGGGCTGAGCTCACCCGCGTGCTGGGCACGCGCAGCGGCAAGACGGTGTACCTGCTCGGCGGCACGGGTGCGTTGGCCCCGGCAGTGGACACGGCGGTGAAGGCCCTCGGCTTCACCACGGTTCGCCTGTCCGGTGCCACCCGGTACGACACGGCCGTGGCCGTGGCCAACGCGCTCGGGTCCCCGGAGACGCTGTTCCTGGCCACCGGCCGGAACTTCCCGGACGCGCTGGCTGCTGGTACCGCCGCCGGGTCGTACTGGGCCGACCCGGCCTGGGGCGGTGGTGCGGTGCTGCTGACCGCGGACCGGGTGCTGCCGGCCGTGGTGTCCGCCTACTTGGCGGGGCACCCCAGCGCGTGGGTCGAGACCGTCGGGGGGCAGGCCGCGGCCGCCTACCCGTCCGCCGACGAGGATCTGGTCGGGAGCGACCGCTATGAGACCGCGGAGCTCGTCGCGCTGTCCAACTTCGGCGCCGCGGCGGGCGCCGGGGTGGCCACGGGGCTGAACTTCCCCGACGCGCTCGCCGGCGGGGTGCTGCTGGCGGTGAACAACCTGCCGCTGCTGCTGACCCGCCCGACCGGGCTGCCGACCTCCACGGACGAATACCTGTCCGTGTTCAGCGGCTCGGTGAACGTCGCGTTCGTCTTCGGCGGCACCGCGGTGATCCCGAGCTCGATCATGAGCGAGGTGGGGAACGACATCGGCCTGGAGTGGGAGCCGGAGCTGGTGACCGCCTCGTCGGCCGGGGTCGTGGCGAACGAGGCGGTCACGTCGTTGTCCGTGCCAGACCTGGCCGGCAAGGAGCACCCCGGACTGACCGACTTCCCCGCGTCGTGTCCGCCCCGCCGCCCGTTGGGTGGCGCTTCCCGGGACCGGGAGCGTTGCTGCAGTGCACCTGAAGACCCTCACCCTGCGCGGCTTCAAGTCGTTCGCGTCGTCCACGACGCTGCGGTTCGAGCCGGGCATCACCTGCGTCGTCGGCCCGAACGGCTCCGGGAAGTCCAACGTGGTCGACGCCCTGGCGTGGGTGATGGGTGAGCAGGGGGCCAAGAGCCTGCGCGGCGGCAAGATGGAGGACGTCATCTTCGCGGGGACGTCGGGCCGCCCGCCGCTGGGCCGCGCCGAGGTCATCCTCACCATCGACAACACCGACGGCGCCCTGCCGATCGACTACACCGAGGTGACGATCTCGCGGATCATGTTCCGCAACGGCGGCTCGGAGTACGCGATCAACGGCGAGGCCTGCCGGCTGCTCGACGTCCAGGAGCTGCTTTCGGACTCCGGCATCGGCCGCGAGATGCACGTCATCGTCGGGCAGGGCCAGCTCGACCAGGTGCTCTCGGCCAGCCCCGAGGACCGCCGCGGGTTCATCGAGGAGGCGGCCGGCGTCCTCAAGCACCGCAAGCGCAAGGAGAAGGCGCTGCGCAAGCTCGAGGCGATGCAGGCCAACACCACCCGCATCCAGGACCTCACCGCGGAGCTGCGCCGACAGCTGAAGCCGCTCGGCAGGCAGGCCGAGGTCGCCCGCCGGGCCGCCGTCGTCCAGGCCGACCTGCGTGACGCCCGGCTGCGCCTGCTCGCCGACGACCTGCTCACCCAACGGACGGCGCTGGAGCGGGAGGTCGCCGACGAGACCGCGCTGCGCGAGCGCCGGGCCGCCGTCGAGGCCGGCCTGCAGGCCGCCGAGCAGCGGCTCGCCCAGCTCGAGCACCGCGCGGCCGAGGAGACCCCCCGGCTGGCGCGGGCCCAGGAGACCTGGTTCGCGCTGTCCGGCCTGCGGGAGCGGCTGCGCGGCACGGCCTCCCTCGCCGCTGAGCGGGTCCGGCTCTCCGCCGTCGAGCCGGCCGAGGAGCGGGCCACCCGCGACCCCGACGACCTGGAGCGGGAGGCCGCCCAGGTCCGAGTCGAGGAGGCGGACCTCGCGGCGCTGGTCGAGCGGGACCGGGCGGCGCTGGCCACGGCCGTCGCCGCGCGGGCCGCCGCCGAGGCCGCGCTGGTGGCCGAGGAGAAGCGCGTCGTGGCCGCCGAGCGGGCCGCGGCGGACCGCCGCGAGGGCCTGGCGCGCCTCACCGGCCAGGTGCACGCCGCCCGCACCCGGCTCGAGACCCGCGAGACCGAGATCGAGCGGGTCACGCTCGGCCTGGCCCAGGCCCGGGAGCGCGCCGAGCGGGCCGGGGCCGAGTTCACCGCGCTGGAGACCCAGGTCGCTGGCCTGGACCGGGGCGAGCTGGACCTCGACAGCGAGCACGAGCGGGCCGCCGCCGACTTCGCCGCCGCCGAGGCCGGCGTGGCCGCGCTGCGCGAGGAGGAGCGCCAGTCGGAGCAGGACCGGGCCGCCCTCACCGCCCGCAAGGAGGCCCTGGAGCTGGCGCTGTCCCGGACGGACGGCGCGGCCGTCGTGCTGGCCGCCGGGGAGCGGCTCTCCGGGGTCCTCGGCACGGTGGCGGCCGTGCTCGGCGTCACCCCCGGTGCGGAGGCCGCCGTCGCCGCCGCGCTCGGCCGGGCCGCGGACGCCGTGGTCGTCGACGGGCTGGACACCGCCGTGTCGGCGCTGCGCCTGCTGGCCGCGGACGACGTCGGGCAGGCGGCCCTGCTCGTCGGGGGTGCCGAGTTCGACGCCGACGCGCCGTGGCCCGCGCTGCCCGACGGCGCCGAGTACGCCGTGGACCTCGTCCAGGCCCCCGAGGGGCTGCGGCCCGCGCTCACCCGGCTGCTGCGCCGCACGGCGGTGGTCGCCGACCTCGACGCGGCGCGCGCCCTGGTGGCCATGGACTCCTCGCTGGTCGCCGTGACCCGCGGCGGCGACGTCCTGGGGGCCGGGTTCGCCCACGGCGGTGCGGGTGCGGCACCGTCCCTCCTCGAGGTCCGCGCCGCGGTCGAGGACGCCGCCGAGCGGCTCACCGCCGCCGCCCACCGGGGGGAGCGGCTGCGTTTCGAGCTCAGCCGGGCCGACGACGCGCTGCGGGAGGCGTCGGAGCGGGTCGAGGCCGCGCTCGCCCGGCTGCACGAGTCCGACGCCCGGCTGGCCGCCGTGGCCGAGCAGCTGGGCCAGCTGGGTGCGGCGGCACGGGCTGCCGCCGGGGAGGCGGAGCGGCTCGCCGTCGCGCTGGCCGCCGCCGAGGAGTCCCGCGCCGCCGACCGGGCCGCGCTCGCCGAGCTCGAGGCGCGGCTGGCCGCCGCCGAGCAGGCCCCCTCCGACGACGGGCCGTCCTCCGACGACCGGGACCGGCTGGCCGTGGCGGCCTCCGCGGCCCGGCAGGTCGAGGTCGAGGCCCGCCTGGCGGTCCGCACCGGCGAGGAGCGGGTGGCCGCGCTGGGCGGCCGGGCCGACTCCCTGGAGCGGGCCGCCCGCGAGGAGCGGGCCGCCCGCGACCGGGCGGCGGCGCGCCGGGCGCGGCTGGTCCGCGAGGCGGCGGTCGCCGGCGCCGTGACGAAGGGCGTCGCCGTCGTCCTGGCCAGGCTCGAGGTCTCGCTGGCAGCCGCGGCGGCGGAGCGGACCGCCGCGGAGGAGTCCCGGACCGGGGTCGACGACGAGCTGCGCACGGTGCGGGCCGAGGTCCGTGCGCTCACCCACGAGCTGGAGCAGCTCACCGACTCGGTCCATCGCGACGAGGTCGCCCGGGCCGAGCAGCGGCTGCGCATCGAACAGCTCGAGACGCGGGCCCTCGAGGAGCTCGGCGTGGACCCGGCCGCCCTCGTCGCGGAGTACGGGCCCGACCAGCCCGTGCCGCCGTCCCTGCCCGCCCCCGGTGAAGAGCCCGACGCCGGGACCACCGACGCCGTGCAGCCGCAGCCGTACCCGTACGTGCGGGCCGAGCAGGAGAAGCGGCTGCGGTCGGCCGAGCGGGCGCTGGCCCTGCTGGGCCGGGTGAACCCGCTGGCGCTGGAGGAGTACGCCGCGCTCGAGGAGCGCCACCAGTTCCTCACCGAGCAGCTCGAGGACCTGCGCAAGACCCGGCGCGACCTCCTGGACATCGTCCGCGAGGTGGACGAGCGGGTCGAGCAGGTGTTCACCGCAGCCTTCGAGGACACCGCCCGGGAGTTCGAGATCGTGTTCGCGCGGTTGTTCCCGGGGGGAGAGGGGCGGCTGGTGCTCACCGACCCCACGGACATGCTCGCCACGGGCATCGACGTCGAGGCGCGTCCGCCCGGCAAGAAGGTCAAGCGGCTGTCGCTGCTCTCCGGCGGAGAGCGGTCGCTGGTCGCCGTAGCCATGCTGGTGGCCATCTTCAAGGCCCGGCCGAGCCCGTTCTACGTCCTCGACGAGGTCGAGGCCGCCCTCGACGACACGAACCTCGGCCGGCTGCTGACCCTGCTGGCGGAGCTGCGGGAGTCCTCCCAGCTCATCGTCATCACCCACCAGAAGCGAACGATGGAGATCGCTGACGCGCTCTACGGCGTCTCCATGCGCGGCGACGGCGTCACGACGGTGATCAGCCAGCGACTGCGGGAGGCGGAGCCGGCGTAGCGGCCGGCTCGGACGCCGCGGGCAGCTCGGCCAGCCGGCGGTCCACCCAGCCGGTGGCGATGAGCGCCTGCCCGGCGAGGTAGGTGGCCATGATCGCCACGTCGTCCCCGGTGAAGGCGAACCGGTCCGACAGCGAGGTCAGGGCGATGAGGCTGTCGGAGACGACGAACAGCGCCGCGCCCGTGCCCACCCGCGGAGAGACCCGCCAGGCGTGCGCCGCCATCGTGACCAGCACGGCCCCGTAGCCCGCCACAGGCAGCAGCATGTCGTCCAGGTCGGAGTGCAGCAGGCCGAGCAGCACGGCCCACCAGCCGGCGAACGGCAGCAGGAGCCAGGGGTTCGCCGCGACCGGGCCCTGCCCGCGGTACTCCCGGAACGCCGCCAGGTAGGACAGCTGGGCGAACAGGAACGCGCCGAGCCCGGCGAGGAACGCCTCGTCGCCGGACCCCAGCAGCGCCACGTCGCCGACGGTCGAGAACGCCAGCGCGGCGAGCACCCACTGGTCGGGGCGCCGCAGGCCCCGGTCGGCGAGCGCGCTGGTCACGTGGGCCATGAGCAGGGGCATGAGCAGCGGCTTGGTCGCCACCTCCAGCACCCTGCTCTGGACGGCGTTGGCCAGCAGGTTGGCGGCCCCCAGCCCGAGGTACGCGGGCATCAGCAGGCGGCGCAGGCGGGATCGGCCCATGCGGGGCAGCATGCCCGGTACGGGATACTCCTGTCCCGTGGACCCCCTGACTCTCGTGATCCTGCTCGTCGTCGTCGCCGTGGTGCTGGGCGCCGGCCTGTACGCCGTGGGGCGGGGCCGGCGGCGCGGCTCGACAGCCGTGGCCGAGCGGCCGCAGCCCGGCGTCGACTACGCCCCCGGCGTCGGCGACGACGCCACCGTGCCGCGCGACACCGCGACCCGCACCATCGGCGACGTCGCGCTGCCCGAGCTCGTCGAGCCCACGCTCGAGGTGCCGGCGCCCGCGGCGGGGCGGCTGGCGCGGCTGCGCAGCCGGCTCGCGCGGTCGCAGTCGACGCTGGGGCTGGGGCTGCTGGCGATCCTGTCCCGCGACCAGGTCGACGACGCCACCTGGGACGAGGTCGAGGAGACCCTCCTCACCTCCGACCTCGGTGTCGTCCCCACCACCGAGCTGGTGGAGCGGCTGCGCACCCGGGCGCGGGTGGAGGGCATCAAGGACCCCGCCGCGGTGAAGGCGGTGCTGAGGGAGGAGCTCCTGGCCCTCGTCGACCCCACCATGGACCGGACGCTGCGCACGGCGCCGCACCCGGACGGCACGCCCGCGGTCATCCTCGTCGTCGGCGTCAACGGCACCGGGAAGACCACGACGACGGGCAAGCTGGCCCGCGTGCTCATCGCGGACGGCCGCACCGTGCTGCTGGCCGCGGCGGACACCTTCCGGGCGGCGGCGGCCGAGCAGCTGCAGACCTGGGGGGACCGCGTGGGCGCGATCGTCGTCCGCGGGCCCGAGGGCGGGGACCCGGCGTCCGTGGCGTTCGACGGGGTGAAGAAGGGCCACGAGGCGGGCGTCGACACCGTGGTCGTCGACACCGCGGGGCGGCTGCACACCAAGGTCGGCCTCATGGACGAGCTGGGCAAGGTCAAGCGGGTCGTGGAGAAGCAGGCCCCGGTCGACGAGGTGCTGCTCGTCCTCGACGCGACGACCGGCCAGAACGGGCTGGTGCAGGCCCGGGTCTTCGCCGAGGTCGTCGACGTCACGGGGATCGCGCTGACCAAGCTCGACGGCACCGCCAAGGGCGGCATCGTCGTGGCGGTGCAGCGCGAGCTCGGCGTGCCGGTGAAGCTCGTCGGCCTGGGGGAGGGGCCGGACGACCTGGCGCCGTTCGACGCCGAGGCGTTCGTCGACGCCCTCCTCGGCGACTGAGCGTCACCCGGGAGCGGACCGCGTCGGAGACGGGCGGACGTAACGCACTCGTAACGCGGTCGGGGGCGGCGTAACCGGGCGGCAACGCCGTCGGTCCGGGCAGGCAACACGGCGTCGGCAGGGTTCGGGGCGAACCACGGGTCAACGGCGACCCGACCAGCCCCGAACCCGTGCCTGGAGGCCCGATGGAGCTCAACGGCGGAGACACCGCCTGGGTCCTGATCAGCACCGCTCTGGTGCTGCTCATGACCCCTGGTCTGGCGTTCTTCTACGGCGGCATGACGCGCGCCAAGAGCACGCTCAACATGATGATGATGTCGTTCGCGACGATCGCGATCGTCAGTGTGCTGTGGATCATCTACGGCTACTCGCTGGCGTTCGGCGACTCCGGGAGCGGCCT